>CAYPAC010000006.1:0-10911 GCA_964408615.1 uncultured Methanosarcinales archaeon | reverse complement strand
ATGACTCTTTGTGTGCAAACGACAACTAATTTCCAAAATGCCGCCAAACTTTTCTTTTAATCTTTTGCCAACATTCTGCAAATGATGCTGAGAACTAACCCACAAATCAACACCATTGCTAAGCTTTTTTTCCTTAGCAATATGCGCTTTGTTATCACGCGTAATTTCATTACGTGCAAAATCAACAACTTCAGCAGTAGGACTGCGCAACTGCAACACACCCTCAAAATAATTAGACGGCTTGTTCATAACACCAAATAATAGAAATAAGTTTATAAACCTCACATTTTACAACAACAAAATGGAATACGGATTTCACAGAGTCATAACACCAAAAGGAACAATACCACAAACCGCATGGAAACTGGATAATACACCTGCCACCAAAACAGATTACGAAATACTTGTTGATGTACGCACACTATGTTTAGACTCAACAAGCATGCGGCAACTAAAAGAAAAATACAATAATATTGAACAACGCATTCTCGAGATAATTAACGAACGCGGAAAAATGCACAACCCAGAAACAAACTCAGGAGGAATACTTATCGGAAATGTTGAGGACATAGGACAAAAACTGACAAGCTTTGCACTTCAAAAAGGCGACACAATAATACCATTAGCATCATTATCCACAATCCCGCTAAGCATAGACAAAATAGAAAACATTAACGGCGAACAAATAAACGTGCAAGGAAAAGCAATACTCTTCCAAAGCACACAATACACAAAACTACCACAAGAATACTCACAAAAACCAACAACCGCATTAGCTGCACTTGACATCTCAAGCATCGTCCCACAAATATACAGACACACAAAAGAAGGACAAACAATCCTTGTCATCGGAACAGGAAAAGCAGGCATGACGGCAATGGCAGCTGCACGACAAACAGCACAAAACGCACACATTATCGGAACAGACACAAACAGAAAACAACTAACAATAGCATACGAACTCGGATATGCTGACAAGCTAATTGAACAAAACGCACAACAACCTGAAGAATTTCTAAAAACAATAGAAGAAGCCACAAATGGAAAATTATGCGACCTGACAATAAACTGCGTTAATGCACCAAACACAGAAACAGCAACAATCCTTGCAACAAAACAACACGGAACAGCAATATTCTTCTCAATGGCAACACAATTCGACAAAGCAGCACTCGGAACAGACGCAACAGGAAAAGACATAACAATGATAATAGGCAACGGCATAGCAGAAAAACAAGCACAAACAATGTTTGAACTACTAAACAAAGACCAAAGACTCAAAACATACTTTGAAAAACACCACACACAATGACCACAAAACTCGAAACACTTGAAAAAATTCTGGCACAAATGAACTCTGTCATAGTAGCATTCTCAGGAGGAGTAGACAGCACATTCTTGGCAAAAGTTGTGCAGGATGTTTTAGGTCTAAACGCAATTGCAGTAACCGGAGACTCACCATCATTAGCAAGAAGCGAGCTGGAAGAAACAAAAAAACTGGCTGAACTAATAGGAATAAAACACTTAGTTATAAACACAGACGAAATGAAAGACAAAAACTATGCTGCAAACCCAGTAAACAGATGCTATTTTTGCAAACATGAATTATATGCACAACTGACACAGTTAGCAAAAGAATTAGGAATTGGAACAATAGTTAATGGAATGAATTATGACGATTTAAGTGAATACAGAGCCGGAACACAAGCAGCACAAGAATTTGGCGTGCGAAGCCCATTAGTTGAAGCAGAATTAACGAAAAAAGAAATAAGAGAATATTCACAACAATTAGGACTGCCAACATTTGACAAGCCAGCAATGCCTTGTTTGAGCTCAAGAATACCGCACGGAAGCATTGTAACAGCTGAAAAATTAAGACAAATAGAAGAAGCAGAAAAATATGTGAGAGACAATTATGCAGTGAATGATTTACGAGTACGACACTTTGGAAACACTGCAATTATTGAAGCAGACGCAGAAACACTTAAAATAATAGAAAGAGACAAAGAAAAAATTTCTGAATATCTCAAAATAATAGGATTTAAAACAACACAAATAAAAGAATATAAACGGGGAAATTTAGTAAGCATTGCCAGACCGTACCAACAACCTTTATAAACTTTACACTCTCAAAACGAACAATGAATTTCAAAAAGACACTCAACAAAATCTGGCACTTCATATGGGACGAAGACAGCATATGGAGCTGGCTCGCAAACATAGTGCTTGCATTTATTCTAATCAAGTTTGTCGTATATCCTGCGCTGGGATTTGCATTAGGAACACAATTCCCAATCGTAGCGGTAGTATCAGGAAGCATGGAACACAAAACTGCATTTGAAACATGGTGGAACACAGAATGCTGTACAACACAACAATGCAATACAAAAAACAAACATGAAGAAATTTATAAAAAACACGAGATACTGAAAGAAAAATTTGTTACATTCCCATTCACAAGCGGATTCAACAAAGGAGACATAATGATATTACGCGGAGCAAACGAAGCAAAACAAGGAGACGTCATAGTGTTTCTCGCAGAAGGAAGAAACGACCCCATCATCCACAGACTTGTCAGAATAAATAACAACAAATACACAACACTCGGCGACAACAACTGCGGCTCAATCGCAGACTTTGAAAAAAACATACCAACTGACAAAGTAATAGGAAAAGCATACATTAAAATACCACTACTTGGTTGGTTGAAAATATTTTTTGTAGATTTATTGCATTTGATGAAGGTGATATGAAATGAAGTTTTGCCCAACAAACTTTAGCCAAAGTTTGATCAAAAGCAGTCAAGTGGGACATTTGGTTCACAAAGTCCCACGAAATATCGGTGGTGCTTCGCACATGCATTCTTTAATTGGAGGTGTGTTATGAAGTTCTGCCCAAAATGTGGAAGCATAATGATGCCAAAAATTGTAAACAAGAAAACAATGCTGGCATGTGGATGCGGGCACACAGAAGCAACAGAAAATGTCAAAAAAATAGAAGTCATTGAAAAAGAACACTCAGTAAATGTCGTCGTAGAAGCAGACTGCCCAAAATGCCATCACTCACTCGCAGAACACTGGGAAATACAAACACGCTCAGCAGACGAACCAGCAACAAGATTCTTCAAATGCAAACAATGCGGACACACAAGGAGGGAGTATAAATGATGACAAAAGAAAGAAGAAAAGAAACAATAGAAGGAATAAGAAGATTACTAATAGAAAAAGGAAAAGAAGAAGAATACAGCAGAATACCACGATATTCAGAACATTCTATTGTTCTTCCAGAATGTAATTTAAGATTATTAACACTAAATCAAACTTCACTTGTTGAAATCACAGAACATTGCCGTGCAGAAGTTGAATATCAAGACTCACCTTTTGACATTGTCAAAAAAATATACAGAGGGAATAATCAAGGACTTGAAGAAATAGCAATAAAAGGATATTACGGACCTGACGAAAACGGCAAAATAACCCCTGCGGCAGAAAAATTATTGCGATTCAAAGACGCAACAGACCAACGCAAAGTCACAACAACCGATGAAGAACGATTTGACAATCTACTCACTTATGCACTAAGAAAAATAGCGTGATGCCAACAAAAATAAACGTCGTAATCAAACCAAACAAAAAAGAAAACAAAACTTCGTGAATACCGGAAGGTTTAAATATGATAATCATATAAGTATGATTGGTGATGCACCATGCAATTTGAAGTTACAAAAATGGGAGAACGAGGACAGGTCGTTATACCGCAAGAATTCAGGGAAAGTATGAATTTACAGACTGGCGACAAATTTATTGTCATCGAACATAGAGATTCACTTGTTTTCAAAAGGATAGGAGAACCTACTCTCAAAGAATTTGAAACGATGTTAAGAAAAGGGCATGAACATGCGAGAAAACATAAATTAAAAGAAGAGGATTTTTTGAAACTATAGTGGAAGAAATTAATTTTCGTATGTCGAGTGAGTAATTTTGAACAATATGAATACACAAAAAGTTTTAAACAACAAATTCACAGTCATTGTCAAACCAAACAAAAAAGAGAATAAAATTGTTAAACAAGACACTACAAATAACACAATTACAGTAGAAATCGCAGCTCTCCCTGAGAAGAATAAAGCAAACAAAAAACTAATAAAATTCTTAACAAAACATTTTGGAAAAAAAGTGAGGATAAAAACAGGACTAACGTCAAAAGAAAAAATTTGTGAAGTAACGAAATAGGAACACTTTGCCTTAGAATAAATTTATAAAGCACTGGCAAAACGTATTTCATATGCATTTCCAATTACCTCCGGAGTATCTTCATCAACTTCCTGAAGCAAGAAGTTATATCGATCAATTTGTGACAAACCTTGGAGAAGACATTATTCGTAACAAACAAAAACCATTAGTGTTTATTGCGGGACCATACACACAACCATACCCTGTGTATAATACTCGAAGGTCAATGGCGTGGTATGATGTATTGGCTGATACTAAAGTAATCGTCCCCCACTGCCCACACTGGACGATGTTTCAAGACCTCGTATTTCCCAAGCCTTATGAAACATGGTTAGAACTTGATAAACAAATGGTTAAAAGAAGTGATGGAATACTAAGACTCATGGGAGAAAGCAGTGGCGCAGACGGAGAAGTAAACTTAGCGAGACAACTCAAAATACCTATTTTTAATGAAGAAAGATTTGAAGAACTATTTCCTTGGGCAATAGCGTGGATACAAGCACATAAGTAAAACACAAATTGAATATTTTTCTAGACATTATTTTTAAAGCTTGAAGGAAAACCGGAAACTTTCCGCCACTGCCGGAAGATTTCCGGCTCAGCCGGAAGAAAAAACAAAGCACATATTAATGACAAAAACAGGTTATGAATCATGTCATTTGTAACACTCATAATTGTCAAAAACAAACAATTAACAGTAACAAGCGCGCACTACACATTTGTCAAGAAAGTAATTGAGCACGGACTTGTTGATATTGTGCCGCTCAAAACAAACAACCATCATTTTCTCGATGCAGGATATCTGGTTGTTGATTATGACAACAAAACAATCATTAATGCGCAGGATGCATTTCAAATCAGAAATTCAGAAGATTTTCAAATGGTGATAATCTGAGAAAAGTTTTAATAGACTTAAACAAAAACACAATCAATGACAAAATACACACTTATCGGAGCACTGAAACAAGTAGGAATTGTTGTTGTACAAGAAGTGCAATTAAGCCATGCGGGCAAAAGCAACGTTTATTTCAACGTCAAAAAAGCATACGGCAACCCTTTTGCAAGACAACTAATAATAGACGAATTCTGGAAAATGATAGAAAAAGACGTGCTCGAACAAAACAAAAACGTCACAGTCATTGCAGGCGCAGGCTACGGGGGCATAACACCCGCAAGCATAATAGCAGCAAAACACGACATAAAATTAAGTTTGATACGCACAGAACCAAAACAACACGGACTGCAAAAACAAATAGAAGCACACGAACCAACACAAGATGATTTAGTAGCAATAGTTGAAGACGTCACAACAAGCGGACAAACACTACAAAAAGCAACAGACATCATACAAGCAACAGGAGCCACTGTAATAGGATGCTACACTGTTGTCAAACGCGGTGAAGCAAAATTGTCAGTGCCATTAAAATACATGATAACTGCAGAACAACTATTAGAAAAAATCTAATTTACTCTGTTTTTTGTCAAACTCCTCAAGATATTTCGGCGGACTGACAAAAACAAACTTAAAACCCCAATCTTCAAGCATTTGTTTAGCGTTGTCAGTAATTTTGGGAGCAGCAAGAATGCCTCGAACAACATCAATACCTTTACTCTCTTTTATTTTTTCAACATACCTTCTTAATTGTGTTACTGCTGAAAGATCTGCACAATAACGCTTGCACTCAACAACAGTCAGTACTCCATCTTTGTCAGTGCCAAAAACATCAATAAAACCATATGCTGTTTGTTCTTCCTGAGAAACAGGCTTGAAACCTTTTTCAACAAGCTCTGGATTTTCGTACAACATACGCGACATGTCTTCTTCGGTACCTGCAATAATTATAGACTGAGAATCATCAAGCTTGTGCGTGTTGAAAAAAAACATTCTGTCAATATTTGCTTCTAAAAACTCTTTTTGTACAAGATTAGAACTTTTCAAAAACAAGTTACCACCTTTTATTGTGAGAGAGTGTGTTGAGTTCTGCTTCATATAATTAATTGGGTTATTACCAGAAGGCTGATGAACAAGCAAAGTCTTGTCAGCCTTGATTATTATAAGACGGTCGCCTGTTTCGAGAAAACTTTCTGCACGACCACTGTAACGGATTGAACACTTACACGCAAAAATAATTGTTTCGTTTCTATTCAATGCATCATTCAGAAGTGTACAATACTCTTGCAAGTCCCACATACAACAAGAGTTTTCACAAATGTTTTTTAATGGTTTCGCTACAACCAGCCAAAACCATTCAAAACATCATTAACAACAACACGCAATTCTTCAAGAGAAGAAAACTCATTAAAGATTCTTGCATCAGACATTTCAAAGACTTTCTCAAGATGCATGTTGTGAACATCACCTCCTCTCAACTGACGATCTTCCTGCGACTTAAATTCATCAAAAGACATGTTTACGAAACGTTCAGTTGTTCTAGCGCGCTGAAATCTTACTTCAATAGGGGCGTCGAGAACCAACAAACGAAAGTCAACATTTTCTGCATTCTTCAGAGCAAGAACTTCGGCGGGAGTGCGAATACTCACGACAACAACACGAGAAACATTATCTTTACTAATCCGCTCAAGAGCTTTTTTAGCAAGAATACCTGCATCCCCACTGGATTTTCTTAAATCATCACCAATGTTAATAAGATTTTGGTTAATATCAATAGATAAACCTCTTCTCAAGCATTCTTCACGAATAATGTCAGAACAAGAATACTTCTTCCAACCCAACAAAGCAGAAACAGTATCCTTACCAGACTGAAAAGTACCAGTAATGCCAAGAACACGAACAACCATGAACGAAACGTTCACAACACAATTTAATAGCTTTATTGTAGTACAAACGATATTCTCAACAATGGAAACCTTTTAAAACAAACAACGAAAAAGAAAACAGAATGCAACAACAAAAAGGATTCTTCATCGTCATTGACGGACCAGACGGAACTGGAAAAGAAGTCGCGGCAAGAGCGGCAGTGAATTTTTTAAGACAAACAACCAATCCTGCAAAAATAGTATTTGATTTAGACGCATACTGGCAACGATATCACCACCACCCACAATTTGAAGAAAAATACTCAGAACGCGGCGAGTACCGGTTTGACTATTTAAATCCAGAACATTTCGACATCATAATTGCATCAGAACCAACACACACAGAAGTCGGATACGCAATAAGAAATGAAATCGTACACCACAAAGGAAAATACAATGCGCGATTCACAGCAGAAATGTTTGCGGCAGACAGACTAATATTATACAAACGAGTCTTGCTGCCAGCGCTGCAAAAAGGAAAAATATGGGTACAACAACGAAGCTTCAGCACAAGCATTGTTTATCAACAAGCACAAGCACAAGAATTAAGTGAAGAACTAACAATGCAAACAATATTAAGCTTTCAAGGCAACATACTTGCACAACAACACCCGCCAGATTTACTAATCATACCGGTCATCAAAGACGTTGAAAGAATTCTGACACGAAACAAACAACGCACAAAAGACGACAGAAGCTTCTTCGAAAGCGCAGCATTTCAAAAACACGTCGCAGATACGTATGCAAGCAAATGGCTAAAAGAATTCTTCGAAAACATAGGCACAACAGTAGAATACGTCGACGGTGAGTTACCAATGGAACAATACCAACAAGCAATTGTAGAAATTGTAAAAAAACATTATCCAAAATAAAAACCTATTCAGAAATCTTCTCAGACTCTTCTTCCTTTGTCTCAATAAAAATATCAAGCTTTTTACTACTCTGACCGGCTTTAAAACTAACTGACATCAAAATCACCTCTTTTTTTTAATGAGCGAACATGCCTTCTTTTTTCCCGCGCTAACAAAAAATGATAAACATTACAAAACACAAACTAGTATTTAAAGAATACTGCAATCAAAACAATAGCTCAAAAGATATATTCTTGTGTTTCCATGTTGTTACTGCACAATTAATCATCATCACTCAAGAGAAGTCTCTAAACTTTTGAAATGCATAGAACAAATACAACAACAAAAGTCAAAAGTTCGCAAGTGCACTCAGTGAAGAGTGAATTACACTTCCATCGACGGCAGAAATTTTAATGTTAAGGGTTTTGAAAGATTTAGTGAGAAAAGTAATATTGTAAACAGCAACATTTTTTATTTGCTGAAGAATAAAAAACACTTTCAGTGGAGATTCAGCAGAATAATTTTTTTTTAATATTAATTGCGCACTATGCAAAGCCTGCAAAGAAGAAATCCTAACCCCAGCAACATTCAAAGGAACAATAGAATTATCACTCTTCAAAATTTCTTGGTCAGGAATAATTTTTATTTCATTTTTGTCAATAATAAATGTTGTCATAAGGTTATTTTTTTCATTAAAAAAACCCAACTGCCAAACATCTGCATTTGCTTCATCAAACATGACAAAAGCATGAGCAAGAAAAAAATCCTTATTAGAAGATTTCCAGTTTTTGAAAATCAGTGAAGATTCAAGTTGTTGAATTGCGGATTGAAGTTCCATCTGTGCAAAAAAACTTAATTGATTAATAAATGTTTAGAAGAAAAAAGACAAAACCCTCGCAGACGTCCGAAGACGCCTGCGCGGGAAAAAGAGGTGATTGTTACACTGCTTTTGAGCGTGACTGTGCTGATTTAATTGTAGTCGTATTTAAACCTTTCGGTTGGCTAATTACTAAAGAGTAGTGACGATTTTACTTTTTATTTTTTAACTTTCTCAGACGAGCCAAGCGAAAATTATCATAAATATGAACCACAATCATGCCAATCATCGCGCCAAGAACAAACAACGACCAACTGTCAGCAAAAAAAACAAAACCGCGCTTTTTTGAACCAAAATAAATATCAATATTTGTAAGCTCGAGAGCATACTCTGCAAACAACAACGCAGAAGACTTGTCAGAATCCCTCAAAGATTTAGCATACTCATAATAACTATAACCAATAATTGGAAAAACGCCACGCTCCTGCGAACGAATAATCTCCTTCTTAACAACATCAAGCTTCAAATCAAGAACATCGTCAATCTGAGATTCATCAACACCAACAACACTCAAAATAACATCAGACGAAGCTTTTGCTTTGCTTGCGCGATGCAAACACAAAATAAAACTCTCATTAGACAAATCAGCATAAGCACGATCAAGCTCCTTCCGCGTATCAGACAATTTTAACGGAACAATACTCTTAACATAATTATAACGTTCTTCAGCTTCGGAAATTTTGTCCATGCAAGACATCCTAAGACTTGCAGAACTAATCTCAAAACGACGAGCATCACTACCAAAAAAATTACTCCAAGCAACAGCAGAATTCAAACGCTCATCAGCATACGCAACATAATTAGCACTATCAACACTCCTATTAATATGTTTGACAGCATTCAGCAAACCCTCCTTAGCCTCAACCAAACGCTCATTAACAGCCATAAAAGTCTGAACATCAGTAATACTGTAAAGCTTTCTGCCAGAAGTATTTACAACAAAATCATTCAATGACTTCTCAACATCACGAAGCTGTCTAAAAACTGTTGAACGACCGGGCTTTTTTGACAAAATATTCACCTGCTTGACCAACAAATTCGTGCGAAAACAAAACGAAGCCGCAGTATAAAACTCACCATTATCAAACGCAGTTTTTGCACGATGCGAAATATTAACAAAACCCTCAGCACGAGATTCATTAACAACTTTAGAATTAATTTCGTCAACAGCATTTGTTGCACGCGAACAAATATCCTCAGCAACAAGCCTCATACGCTCACGATACTTATCACCAATAACCAACTCACCGCCTACATTTTTCAATTCTCTTCCAGTCATAATTTTAAACGCCTCAACAAAAGTGGCAACTTCCACAACAGAAATATTTTTACCTGCACCATACTCAACAAGATCCAACGAATTATTTTTCTCACGCCACACCTGCGACCCGCGAGGAATAAGCACAGTCCTCAAACCATTCTGACCAGCAGCATCAATCTTGTGCTTAATACCACCAACAGGACCAATCAAACCACCAGAATTAATCGTACCGGTGATAGTAATAGACTCATCGATTTTGGCATTTGACAACAACGCAGCAGTCAAAATAGCAGCAGCAGCACCAGCACTCGGGCCACCAACCAAACCCTGCAAAGCATGAATAGTATAAACAAAAGCATAAGAACTGCAATCAACATAAGGATCCTTACATGCAAACTGCTGATCAACACGAATCGCAAGCTGCGTAGTAATTTTGGTAAGCGGAAAAGTCTCCAAAAAAACACGCTCCTTGCCATCATTAATTTCCAAAGACAAATCAGTAACAACACCAATCTGAGAACCATTAGAAAGCTCACTAAGAGCAAGAAGTTTTATTGAGCCCTCCTTGGCAGAAACAACAGGAAGGAACAATAAAACAATAACTACAAACAAATACCTGCGCATAAAACAAGGAAAAACAACATTCTTTTAAAAAGGTGATAGAAAAAAAACATTGTTCACAAATTATTGTGACAATCAAATCCGTTCAATAAACCTGCACTTGGGGAATTTATTGCACGCGGCAAAACTGCCGTAAACAGATGTTCTTAAAATGATTGTACCTTCCTTACACTTGTGGCAAGGATGCTACTTGAATTCTTTTGACGGCTTTTTACGAGGACAAGCAGTATTAATGAAAACTTCCTACGGCCT
>CAYPAC010000005.1:0-19421 GCA_964408615.1 uncultured Methanosarcinales archaeon | reverse complement strand
TGCACAGTAAAAGCAGGAACACAAACATGGATAGGACAAATAAACGAAACAGAAACAAATTATTTAGCAAACAAAAGCCAAAACTTCACAGTCAACTTCGACAGAACAGGATGCGAAGCAACAATAACAACAACAAACGTAAAAATAGCAAACGAAGGATTCCAATACAAAACATTTACGGTTAATGCAACAGTAAATGCTTTTGTTGGCAATGTAGAAAACATTAGTGTAACACTAAACACACCACCAGACTGGATAGTAGACACCAGAGAACAATTCACAAGTGTAATCAATGCAGACACAAGCAAAGGATTCTCATGGCGCGTAAACGCAACAACAACAGGCAATTTTAACGTCAGCGTCACAGCAAACTCAACCAACAGCGCAGACAACAGCACAGCAAACAGCGCAAACAAAATACAAGTGTACAAAGAAAGAGGAAAAAACATCCAAGAAACACCAATCTTACCAACAATACTCACCAGCCAACAAAACGTAAGCCTCGTATGGAATTGCAGTATTGGACACTACAGAACAGCACTACTAAACTTAACAGTTAATGCAACACCAACATTTGTAAAAATACAAACATACAACGGAAAAGAATTTGTAACAATCACACAAACAAAAGACATCAATACAAGCGGAAAAAACACATCACACTACATACCAATACTCGACGGACAACTCAATGTTAACGAAACAGGAAGCTGCGTAATAAAAATACAAAACCTCGGAACAAATAACATAAGCATTACTAATGCAATTTTAGAAGCATACTACAACGAAACCATACAAACACAAGACATCATACCAAGAATAAATCTCGCAAACACAACAGGAATAGAACCCAGCGAAGACTTCATAAACTTCACACTCAAAATACAAAACTCGTTTACGAATCAAAGCTTCAAAATCAACATCACACTAAACATAACAAACACCACAAACGACGTAATAAACTCAAGCACAGCATTTAACGTCGACATAACAAACAATCAAACAATCGAACAAGAATTCAACAACATCAACCTCACAAACAAAACATTATGGCAACCAGGAGTATACACTTTACGAGCATACGTAACAACAAACACAACATCAACACACCAAAGAAACGAACCCTTCGTAATAAAATTTGCAAACGTAACAAGCACAAACCCACAATACATGTGCAACCTAACAACAGAACAACACACACTAACAATAACGCACCCATACAATGACAGCATCACATACAACGATAGCCTACAAGTACCACCTGATCGGGCAAGTTCAACATCAAAAATAATAAATGCAACAAACGCAAGAAATTACACACTCATTTTCAACCTCACTTCAAGCAACAGCGCAAGCGAACCAACAGCAAGCATCAACGCCACCATTAATTACACATACCCAGCATCACTAAACAAACAACGCCAATTCGAAATAAAAATAGAAGAAGCAAACAACATACCAATCATACAAGCAATAAGAGAAAGTCCAACAGTAATGGCAAACAGCAGAGTCTTTGAAAGCGCAATCACCATTCATAACAAAGGATGCGGTGCAACAACTGCAAATGTTTCAGAAAAAGTAAGCGACGGATGGACACCAGCAAACCCCAACATAAAAACTAACAGTTTCGGAACAGACATCAGTTTGACAGACACTGATGTAAACCTCGAAACAAACATTATCTCATGGAAAACAGGAACAATAAACCCAAACAAGTACGCAGTACTCACATACCAAATCAAAAGCGCAACAACAGCAGACACAACAGGAACACTGCAATACAACGTTTCATGGGCTGGCGGAAGACTCATTAACGAAACCACACCATACCAAGTACAAACATTCAATTATTCTGGAGAATCACATTTACAATTTGATCTTGACGCAATACAAAAAAACAATTTCCCACAACCAGAACCAAGAAGCACACAACCAAACGCAACATACAATTACACTTTAAGCGTAGTAAACATCGGAGACATAATAACAAACAAGTGGAACATAACACTATTTGTACCAAACGCATGCAGTGTATCACAAATATTTAACAACGGAACTTGGAATTCAACAACACAAAAAATAACATGGGCAGTACCACCAATCGGAGTAAGAAATGACACGCCAAAACTAAACTTCACACTCAATTGCAGCGGCATACAAGCACACACACTTATTGCAGAAGGAATTAAAGACAACATAACAACACAAACAATCTCAAACACGACAAGCATCACGTGCACAACAACCTCGTGCACGCAAGAATTCACATTCCAAAAACCCACAAATCCAAGATACGAAAAATTGTCAAGACTTCAATACAACATTTTCTACAACTGGACCGGTGAGAATGTAACAATCGGTCAAGGCATGGTCAACATGACAAGTGATTCAAGCCAAAGCAAAATAGTGTGGCAAGACTACAATTACACAACAGAAACAAACAGAGTATGGATAAACTACACCCCAAGCGAAAACGAACAAAAAGATTTTGTCAGCGCAACAAGAAACCTACAACTAAAAAATCTTGTTGACGCAATGAATGCTCCAGCAGGAAACGTAACAATAGAAATGATCAATTACACATGGAACACAGGCAAAATTTTCACAGAACCAACAAATTTGTTCATCAACAGTAAAATCTTCACGTACGAACCATTAATGGAAAACGCCACACTAAACATCAGTGGAAACGCAAGCCAAACACTCCAAGGATGGGGTGCAGACTACAACTTCAGCGTACAAGTAAGAGATCGTTTTGGAAGAAACGTAACAGTATTTGCATGGCACAAAAAACTCGCAGCAGCAGACTACGTACTAATCGACAACCAAACATGTATTGACTGCAATGAATGGTCAACAAGAAACTTCACGTACAATTATGTAGGAGAAAACATAACAACATGGCAGTTCCAATTCAACGCAACAAATGATGATGGCACAACAACACTCGCAGGAGGTAGAAATTACGAAATAGAAAAAGACGACATTAATCCAGTAAACATCACGCCAATAAACAATGCAGACCTAAACAGAAACACAAGCACACTATTTTCAGTAAGAGTACAAGACATAGATAACGGCACATTCCCAAATGGTTCAGCACAAGCACAAGGAAAAATATTCATAAGCATATCAGGCTTAACTGTTTTTGAAACAAGCCCAACAACACTCGATGCAAACAACGGATTCTTGAACAGAACACTAACAAATAGCGAAATGTGTGCAGATACAAGCAGTTTCTTCTTAGGACAACACGCATGGAAAGGAGGAACAAGCGGACACGCATTCGTAAAAGACAACCTAACACAACCAATAAACTTCACGCTAAACGGAACACTTGACAACAACCCAACAAAACCAAACGGCACAGTGAACTTCACAAGAGGAACAACAATAACATTCGGAGGAACAACAAAAGACGACTGCAGCACAGCACAAACAGCAAGCTCAACAATCAATTACAGCATGACCAGAAGAGACTTTACAAGAAGTTGTGTAGCAGACGCAACAGGAGAATGTACAATAACAACAACAAGCACGTTCCCATTAGGAATTTACAATGTAACAATGACTGCAAACAAAACACAACACAACAACGGAGTAATATTTAACGAAAGCATGTTCTTCTTAGGAACAGTATCAGAACTAATAGACGCAAGAAAAGCACCCTCAGAATTTAACGTACCCTGGGGCAAAACACCCTTCAATTTCTCAGTTAATGTAACAGACCTTGACAACAACACCGTAAACGTAACATTATGGCTGGACAACAACAGTGTAAACTTCTTCGAAGTCAACAACACAGAATGCACAATATGCGTAAACTTTTCATTCAACACAAGAAGAAACTTCACCAGCACAAACACTGCAGGCAATCCATGGAGGTTCAAATTCAACAGCACCGACAACGCACGAATAGGAATCAACGAAACAGCAATAATAGAATTCAACGTCAGCAAAAACAACATCGACCTGCGAACACCAGTAAATAACGGTTCAAAAATGAACAGGTCAAACAACGGCGGAAACAACGTCATTAACCTCAGCATCAGCGTCTTTGACTTAATACTCAACCGAAACACCCAAATAAACGACACGCCAAACATCACGCTAGCAGACATAAATTTCAGCGTTTACAATGGAACTGCATTTGTTGTCGACAGTTCAGAAGAAAAAATCAATGACACCACCAACTTCGTCAGAGAATTCAACCCCGGCTGTAATTATACTGCGGCGGAACAGGTGTGGTATGCGGAGGTTAATAATTCGCCGGCGTATACTGACAACAGAAGCGCTAATTTCACTATACAAATATTCGGTGAAACTAATGTAACATTAACTGCGCCATTTAATGCTGCACAAACTGAACGAGGAGGCATTGTAATACTCTCAAGCAACATCGTTGATGATTGCTTAAGAAACCTAACAGCAGCAAACGTACTCTACGAACTATTCACGGGAACAATAACAACACGACGAAACGAAACTACTAATATCTCAACAGGAAAAGACGGATACGTACAAAATCTTGAAAACGCATTTGACGGCAGCTTAAACGACGTAACCACAAATGTAACAATAACAAGCAACGGCAGCGCAACAACAAACTTCTCACTCGTAAATTACACCTTCAAAATAAACACGTCACTCACTGCAGCAACATTCGTCATAACCAGCGCTAAAAACCTCAGCGGCATTGGCGGAACAATATCAATATTCAACTTCACCGCAAACAAACTAGACAGATACGACACGATAAACTGGACAACACCACAAACAAACAGCACCCGAGTAAGCATCGAACAAGGATACATAAACTCAACAGGACACATACTCATATCCCTCAACACAACCGGCAATGGAACTGAAACATCAACAATATTCCTGTACGACACCCACCTCAACACACCAAGTTACGAAACATGCGGACCAGTCACCAACGCAACAGGAAGCAGCTACCACTGCAATTTCAACACCACTGGAAAACAAGTCGGCACATACAACGTCACCAGCACAGGATACAAAGACTTCCACAACAACAACACCAACAACACACGAAGTTCATTCGAAATAATATCAAAACCATCACTCAAAGACGCACGCATCAGCATAGAAATAGACGGTTTCAGCAGAATAAGAAACTTCAGCATAAACGTAACAGACAACACCGGAGACAACGTAACAATCTTTGCATGGGAATCAGCACTCACCCCTGTGAGTTATACTGAGATAGGCACGAACCAAACCTGCACATCATGCAGCAATACCGCATTCACTTTCAACAGAACATACGCCTGCACTGATTTAAGCGTCAACACCGTACGACAATTCAAATTCAACGCAACAGACACAGAAGGAAACAGTTTCACAACAACAATAGCAACAAACGACTACCAAACAGACGAACAATTCACCATAGAAAAACAAAACGCAAGCATAGAAGTAGTTAGCCTCGACAACCTTAACTCAACACTCCTCGACCCAGCAAAACTCATCGTCAGAGTATTCGACATAGACAACAACACCTACGTGAATAACACCGCAGCAACAGTAACCTTTAACGTCACATTAAGAGGCAACAGCTCAAACACATACACCACTGTAGGAACCAGCACAACAAACGGCACCGGACACGCAACATTCAACTTCATAGCAAACCAATCATTTGACAGAACAAAACAAGACTGGAGAGCATTCACCGACACACAAGATTGCTACTTCTTCAACCAATCAAACATAACAAACGTAACAACACTCACCAACAAACCACGATTGTTCGGCGAAAACATCAGCATACGATCAGGAGGCTGGGGCATAGAAAGAAAATTCAACGTCACCATCAACGACACCAACAACAACGCCACCGTCAAACTCTACAGCGCAACCACCCTCACCGGACCATGGACTGAATTAGGAGAACAAAACTACAGCGCAATAAACACCACCATCACACTTAATTTCTCAGTAAACCTCACCGAAATAGCAAGCGACAGAGGAACATTCTTCTTCAAATTCAACGCAACAAACACCGTCAACAACACCAACACCACACAAGAAATAAACGGAAACAACTTCACCGTAACAACAGACACACTAGAATTCCAAACACTCATCGGCAACAACACCATCGCAAACAGAAGTGGCAACCACGTCCGATACTTCTCCATCAGAGTCTTCGACACCGACAACGGCACCAACGTAACCGACACCAACGTAACATTCAGCATAACACGAGACGGAAGCACCTTCGACTCAGGATTCATAAACCTAACCAACAGCACAGGAGAAGCAGTATACTACTTCAACCCCGGATGCACCGGCCCAAAATACGAAGTAGGACCACAACTCGTAAAAATGACCGTCAGCGAAGCACCCTACGCAGATCTCACCCTCAACAACCAAAACATAACAATCTTCGGCGACATCAAATTTGACTTCACAAAACCAAGCGGCACCACCAACTTCACCCAAGAAGACATCGTCGACTTCCTCGGAGCAACAACCGACGACTGCGACAGCGCACTAGACACCACCGTAAACTACACCGGAAACACAACAAGCTTCACATTCACCTGCGACAACACAACAAAAGTCGGAGCAAACGCATACACATGCGACTTCACAACAAACATAACAACACCAAAAGGATTCTACAACACCAGCATGAAAGCAAACGCAAGCAACCACTACACCAACACCACCATCAAAAACGGAACCACAGACATACGAGGACTATTCTTTTTGAACCCAAAGAAAAAATTCGCCAGCATAAAAGGCATTCCATCAAGTGCTGGTTGGGGTAGTCCAGTTTGGAATTTCACAGTAAACACAAGCAGCGGAGACCCTGACATTGATCTTAATATCAGTTTGTTTATGGGTTTAGCAACTCCGAATCCTCCAAACAAGTGTGCAAACACGACTTGCATAAACCAAACAAATACTGCATGCACGAATTGCATTAACAAAAACATGTATTGGCACCGACCATTTAATCACACTGACCAAGGACAATGGTTCTTCCAATTCAAAATGGACGACCCAGAAGTCACTAGCAGTTCAGGAACAGACTTCAGCGTACAAGTACAAAAAGACAACACTAACGTAAGTTACGGCGGCAGAGGAGATGGCGACACAGTAATTTATTTAACAACACCAAAAGTCTTAACAGTACTCGTCAACGACACAACAAAAAGCAACACGAACCTCAGCCCAGCAGCAACAGTCACGTTCAAACTAAGAAACGCAGGCTACGCAGGAGGAGAAACAACACTCGGCACCAACACAACAAACAGCACTGGATACGCAGACTTTAATTTCAACATGAGCACTTGTAATTTCGTCAGCGGAGCACAATTATGGACCGGAGAAATCACAAGCACAGAAGCCAACTACAACCTCAGCGTCTCCAACAATTTCTCAATAACACTCGACACAACCGGCTGCAACGCAACCATCAGCGTCAGCGACGTTCTCGCCCCAACACAAGTCTTTGAAAACACCCCATTTGTCATAAACGCAAGCCTAACTTCCTTCATTGCAACAAGTGAGAATGTTAGTGTGATTCTTACGACGCCAACTGATTGGGCGATTGTTAGTAAGACTCAAGAAATTGGTAACGTAACAAACGGAACCTTCAGAGGAGTGAGTTGGATTGTTAATGCAACAAGAACTGTAGGCAAGTTCAACGTCAGCGTCTTCGCAAACAGCAGCAATGCAGGAAACGACACCACTGACTCATCCTTTTTTGACACGTACAAACAACTAGCACCAAACACGCCAAACACTCCAACAATACCAACCATACTCAACACCACCTACAACCTAACAGCAAGCTTTGCCTGCGACGGCGGCGACTTCCGTTTAGCAACACTAAACATGACATTCAACACAAGCGGAACAACACTAAGAATTTTTAGTTACGATGGAAAAACGTTCAGAGATGTCGTGCATAGTTTAGAACTCAACACGAGTAATGCCATAAAAACACAACCAATATCAATCTTACAAGACCAACTCAACGCCAACGAATCAGGAACATGCAACATCAAAATCCAAAACATCGGCATAAACCCAATCAACATCACTAATTTAGTACTCGAAAGCTATTTCAACCAAAGCATATTCGTAAGAGACATAGTCGTTACTGTTAACACAACAGGAACACGAAACGTCACCGGCATCGAACCAGACGAAATCTTCATAAACATAACAACACTCATAACAAACTCATTCATCAACCAAACATTCAGCATCAACATAAGCGTAAACATAACAGACTCCACAAACACAAAAGTCAATTCAAGCCTCAGCCAAAACGTAGCATTAACATCCAACACCACACTAGTCACAAACTTTCTCAACATCAACACAACAACTTGGACACCAAACGACGACTACACCATAACCGTCGACATTGTTGGCAACTTCACAGGCAAAAAAACAAGAACAGAACCATTCACTTTCAGATTCACAAACCTCACCCTCACCGGACCAAAATACATGTGCAACCAAACAACAGAAGAATTCATAGCAACAGTCAACCACCCATTCAATGATACAATACAATACAACATCAGCTTAGAAGTACCAACAGGATGGACAAGCACCACATCAAAAAACTTCAGCGCAACAGGACCAGGAAACTACACCTTCGCATTCAACATCACAGCAAGCAGTTCAGCAGCAGAAAACATAAGCATCAACGCAACAATAAACTACACATACCCAAACACAAACAAACAACGAAAAAAACTCAACACCACAATAGAAGAAAGCAACGCCCTATCAATCATTAATGTCGTAAGAGAAACACCAACCACTGTTGCAAGCAACACCGTCTTCGAAGCACAAATAAGCATACATAACAAAGGCTGCGCACCAACAGGCGCAGACACCACAATCAAAGAAAAACTCTCCACAGGCTGGACACCAGCAAACCCATCAATAAAAAGTAATGAATTTACTGCTGTTGTAAAACTCAACACCACCAGCACAGACCTAGAAAACAACATACTCACTTGGCAACTCAGCAAACTACAACCAAACGAATACGGAATCCTCACATACCAAATAAAAAGCCCAACAGACACAAAAACAGCAGGCCAATTCATTCTCAACGCCACATGGGACAGCGGCAGAAACGTTGTAGAACCAGAAGTCCTAAAAGTACAAACCCTCAACTTCACAGGAGAATCACACTTACAATTCGACCTTGACTCAATACAACAAGCGACATTCCCACAGCCAGAGCCACGAACCACTCGACCCAACCAAACATACAATTACAGCCTCAAAGTAACAAACATCGGCGACATAAACACAACCAACTGGAACATCACCCTCAGCACCCCATCAGACTGCAACGTCACCACAGTCTTCAACGGCACATTCAACGCAACAAGCGGCAAAATCGAATGGATACTACCATCACTCGCAACAAGAACCGCAGTAAAACTCAACACAACTCTTAATTGTTCCAGCACAAAAAGTTATGTTTTTGTTGCCGAAGGCAAAAAAGACAACACCAGCGAAATAGACTTCTCCAACTACACCGGCATTTCATGCGTCGATCAATCTTGCGCGCTAACAAGTTTCACTTTCACAAAACCAGAAAACCCACGCTACGAACAACTCAAACAAATAAGTTTCGAAATATTCTACAACTGGACAGGAAAAAACACCACCATCGGACAAGGATTCGTCAACATAAGCGATGACACAGGCAATTCAAAAATTGTGTGGCAAAACTACAACTTCAGCACCACAAACAACAGAATATTCATGAATTACACACTAGATAATAAAGAGAGAGAACGATTTGTCCAAGCAGCAAGAAACATCGGTGTTAACAGTTTTGTCACCGCAACAAAAGACCCGATAGGAAACGTAACTGTGGAAAGAATAAATTACACGTGGATAAACGGTAAAATTTTTAAGGAAAACCAAAGCCTATTCATTAACGTCAAAAACTACAATTACACAAGTCTCATCGAAAACGCAACACTCATCATCAGCGGCAACAACACACAAACAGTCGGCGGATGGGGAGAAGTATTCAACTTCACAGTACAAGTAAGAGACAGACTAGAAAGAAACACAACAGTATTCGCATTGCACAAAAAAACCGGTGATGCAGAATACCGCCCAATAGGCAATTTCACATGCGCAAACTGCAAAGAATTCTCCGTAATTAATTTCACGTACAAATACAACGGAAGCGACATCAGCGGTACCGGTGGATGGACTTTCAAATTCAACGCAACAAACGACGACGGCCTAGTAGAATTACAAGGGAAAACGTACACTGTAGAAAAAGACGACATCAGCGCAATAAACCAAACACCAATAAGCGACGCATTCGTCAACAGAAACGCAACAACAACATTCAGCGTAAGAATCAGAGACACTGACAACAACACCTTCCCCAACGGCAGCGCAAGCGCAACAGGACCTATATCTATTAGCATTTCTGGTTTGACGAGTTTTGAAACTTCACCACCAACCATCACCGTCATTGAAGGAGACTTGAACAGAACATTCAACAACACTGGAGGAAGCAGCAACGACTGGTGCTCAGACACCACAAGCTTCTTCCTCGGACAACACGCATGGAAAGGAGGAACACAAAGCCACGCAGAAGTCAAAGAGAACATCACCAACCCACTCAACTTCACACTCCTCGGAACCTTCATCCACAACCAACAAACACCCAGTGGCACCACCAACTTCACCCGTGGCAGCACCATCGGATTCAGCGGAACAGTAAAAGACGACTGTAATGTTGGAGTTACTAGCACATCAACAATACGATTCCGCATGGAACGCCTAGAATTCACCGCCAACTGCACCGCAGACGCAACCGGAACCTGCGTTGGAGGAATCGTAACAAACTCAAGCTTCCCACTCGGCATATACAACGTAACAATGCTCACCAACAAAAGCAACCACAACAACGGCAGCACCCTCAACACCAGCCTCCTCTTCCTCGGAACAGTATCAGAACTTATTGATGCAAGAAAAAGCCCATCAGAAAATGCAGTACCGTGGGGCAAAAGCCCATTCAACTTCTCAGTTAATGTTACAGATCTTGACAACAACACAGTCAACATAACGTTATGGCTTGACAATTCAAGCGTCAGCTTCTTCGAAGTCAACTCAACCACGTGCACAGAATGCGTAAACTTTTCATTTGTTACCAGAAGAAATTTTACGAGCATTCACATAGCAGGAAATCCGTGGAGATTCAAATTCAACAGCACAGACAACGCAAGAATCGGAACCAACGAAACAACAATAACAAGTTTTGACGTCAGCAAAAACAACATCGACCTGCGAACACCAGTAAATAACGGTTCAAAAATGAACAGGTCAAACAACGGCGGAAACAACGTCATTAACCTCAGCATCAGCGTCTTTGACTTAATACTCAACCGAAACACCCAAATAAACGACACGCCAAACATCACTTTAACAGACATAAACTTCAGCGTCTTCAACGGAACAGAATTCATTGTTGACAGTTCAGAAGAAAAAATAAATGACACCACCAACTTCGTCAGAGAATTCAACCCAGGCTGCAATTACACTGCAGCAGAACAAGCATGGTACGCAGAAATCAACAATTCAGCAGCATACACCGACAACAGAAGCACCAACTTCACCATACAAATAATCGGCGAAACCAACGTAACATTCACTGCACCATTCAATGCAGCACAAACCGAACGAGGAGGCATCGTAACACTCTCAAGCAACATAGTCGATGATTGCTTAAGAAACCTCAACGCAGGAAACGTCCTCTACGAATTATTCACCGGAACACAAACAACCAGAAGAAATGAAACAAACACTAACTCAACAGGAGGCAACGGCTACGTTCAAAACGTAATTAATGCATTCGACGGAAGCGTCAACGACATCACCACCAACGTAACAATAACCAGCAACGGAACTGCAGCAACAAACTTTGCATTGCTCAACTTCACTTTCAAAATTAACACTTCAGTAACCGCAGCAACAGTCCTATTAACAACCGCCAAAAACTTAAGCGGCAAAGGCGGAACAATATCAATTTATAACTTCACTGCAGGAAAACCAGACAGGTACGACACAATAAATTGGACAAGCCCACAAACAAACGGAACACGAGTAAGCGTTGCAGGAGGATACATAAACTCAACAGGACACGTAATAGTAGTCGTTAATGCAACAGGTGACGGAGAAAACGTTTCAACAATATTCTTATACGATTCCCACATCAGCCAAGTAAGTTACGAAACCTGCGGACCAGTCACCAACGCCACCGGAAACGGATACCACTGCCAATTCAACACCACTGGAAAACAAGTCGGCACATACAACGTCACCAGCACAGCATTCAAAGAATTCCACAACAACAACACCAACAACACCAAAAACTCCTTCGAAATAATATCCAAACCATCACTCAAAGACGCACGCGTCAGCCTAGAAATTGACGGATGGAGCCTCACCAGAAGCTTCACCATCAACGTAACAGACAATACTGGAGACAACGTAACAATACAAGCATGGGAATCAGCACTCACTCCTGTGAGTTATACTGAAATAGGCACTAACCAAACGTGCAATTCCTGCAGTAATGCAGTGTTTGTTTTCAACAGGTCATACGCCTGCAGCGACCTCAGCGTGAACACAGTAAGACAGTTTAAATTCAATGCCACAGACGCTGAAGGCAACACTTTCTCAACAACAATAGCCGCAAATGATTACCAAACAGACGAACAATTCACCATAGAAAAAGACAACGTAAGCATCCACGTCGTCTCACTCGACAACCCCAACGCAACACTCCTAGACCCAGCAAAATTAATAGTACGAGTATTTGATATTGATAATAACAGTTTTGTCAACGACACTGCTGCAACAGTCGCCTTCAACGTAACACTCCGAGGCAACAGCTCAAACACATACACCATCATCGGCACGAGCACAACAAACGGAACCGGCCACGCAACGTTTGATTTCGTAGCCAACCAAACCTTTGACAGAACACTACAAGACTGGCGCGCATTCACCAGCGCACAATCCTGTTATTTCTTTAACCAATCAAACATAACAAACGTAACAACGTTGACTAATAAGCCCAGATTATTTGGCGAGAATATTAATGTAAGAAGCGGTGGTTGGGGAATAGAAAGAATATTCAATGTAACAATTAATGACACAAATAATAACGTCACTGTAAAATTGTACAAGTCAAGTTCTTTAGTCACACCTGACTGGACAGAACTGGCCGAACAAAACTACAGCGCAATAAACACCACCATCACACTTAATTTCTCAGTAAACCTCACCGAAATAGCAAGCGACAGAGGAACATTCTTCTTCAAATTCAACGCAACAAACACCGTCAACAACACCAACACCACACAAGAAATAAACGGAAACAACTTCACCGTAACAACAGATACTTTGGAATTCCGAACATTAATCGGCAACAACAGTATTGCAAACAGAACAGGAAATCATGTTCGATATTTTTCAGTCAGGGTTTTCGATACTGATAATGGTACTAACGTGACAGATACCAATGTTACTTTTAGTATAACTCGTGATGGTAGTACTTTTGATTCCGGATTTATTAATTTAACAAACAGCACAGGAGAAGCAGTCTATTATTTCAATCCAGGATGTGCAAGTCCGAAGTATGATACTGGCAGTCAATTGTTGAAACTGACTGTTAGTGAAGCGCCATATGCTGATCTCACTCTTAACAACCAAAACTTAACTATTTTCGGAGACATCAGATTTGACTTCACAAAACCAAGCGGCACCACCAACTTCACCCAAGAAGACACCATCAACTTCATAGGAGCAACAACCGACGACTGCGACGCAGCATTACTAACAACAACAAATTATACAGGAAACACAACAGGATTTACATTCACGTGCGACAACACAACAAAAGTCGGAGCAAACGCATTCACATGCGACTTCCTAACAAACCTATCAACACAAAAAGGATTTTACAACGTAAGCATGAAATCAAACGCGAGCAACCACTACACAAACCAAACAGAAAAAAACGGAACAGCAGACATTAGAGGATTGTTCTTTTTGAATCCAAAGAAAAAATTGTTAGAACCAAAAATTGTTCCAGAAAGTGCTGGATGGGGAACACTTAACTGGAATTTCACAGTCAATGCATCATCAGGAGATCCTGATAATGACTTAAACGTTACATTATTTATGGATTTAGGAAAACCAAATCCGCCAACAGAATGTGGTTTAACACAATGCCGAAACCAAACAACAACAAAATGCTCAAACTGTATTAACACACAAATTATATGGTTAAGAAACTTTACGAACACAGACATAGGGCAATGGTTCTTCCAATACAAAATGAACGACACAGAAACTACTTCAAAAAGTGGAACAGCATTCACTTTCAACGTCACAAAAGACCGTGTCAACATAACATATGGAGGCGAAGGAAACGCTACAACAGTAATCTACCTAACACAACCACAAAACTTTTCAGTACAAGTATTTGACCTAAGCAGAAACACGTTCAATTTATCACCAAATGCAACAGTTAATTTCACAATAACAGACACATTCTATTCTGGCGGAACTTTCTCACTAGGAAGCACAACAACAAACGAAACAGGACATGCACGAATAAATTTCAACCTAACAACTTGCACAGTAAAAGGAGGCGCACAAACATGGATAGGACAAATAAACGAATCAGAAACAAACTATTTAGCAAACAAAAGCCAAAACTTCACAGTCACTTTTGACAGAACAGGATGCGAAGCAACAATAACAACAACAAACGTCCTAATACCAATAGAAACATTCCAATACAGAACATTCACAGTCAATGCAACAGTAAACGCATTTGTAGGAAATGTAGAAAACATCAGCGTAACACTAAACACACCACCAGGATGGATAGTAGACAGTCGAGAACAATTCACCAGCGTAATCAACGCAGATACATCTAAAGGATTTTCATGGCGTGTAAACGCAACAACAACAGGAAACTTCAACGTCAGCGTAACAGCAAACTCATCAAACAGTGCAGACAACAGCACATCAAACAGCGCAAACAAAGCAACAGTATACAAAGAATTCAGAAGGACATCAACGGATGTTGGCACAGTTCCAACTGTGTTGAGTGGTGGTGATAATTTAAGTCTTGGATGGAATTGTGACGCAGGAATTTATAGAACAGCACTACTTAAAACTCAAATGAATAGTTCAGGAACAACTGTCAGGTTGTTGTCATATGATGGTGCTCAATTTGTTGATGTTGCACATAGTTTAGATATTGCAACAAACAACACAATCCACGAATACAATATTTCGTTGTTAGAAAAACAATTAAACGCAAACGAAACAAGAGTTTGTTTGGTCAAAATAAGAAATTTAGGAAGTGCAAATGTCAACATTTCAAGCATTATTTTCGAATCATACTACAACGAAAGCATTGTTGTGCAGGACATAATTCCAAGAATAAATTTGGCAAACACTACAGGAATAGAACCAAGCGAACTCATGTTCAACACCACTGTAAAAATTACTAACTCCTTCATCAACCAATCATTCAGCATAAACATCACATTAAACATTACAAACTCAACAAACGGCGTGGTAAATTCGAGCTTTGCACGCGCAGTAAGCATTGCAGCAAATACTACCATAGAACAAGAATTCAACAACATCAACACAACCAACACCTCCATCTGGCGCCCAGACGCATACACACTACGCGTCTATGTCGACGGCAACACAACATTATTACCAACACGAACAGAACCATTCACATTCCGATTCGCCAACGTCACTGTAACAAACCCATTATACATGTGTAACCAAACAACAGAACAATTAACCATCACCGTAGTGCACCCTTTCAATGACACAGTAGTATACAACGTCAGCCTACAAATACCAACCGGCTGGACAAGCACAACCTCAAGAATTGTTAACGGAATAAACCCACGCAATTACACACTAACCTTCAACCTCACCGCAAGCACCAGCGTAAGCGAACCAAACGTCAGCATCAACGCAACAATCAACTACACCTACCCCAACAGTCTAAACAAACAACGACAAAACGAAATCCGCCTCGAAGAAGCAAACAACATACCAATACTCGAAACCATACGAGAAACACCTGCCATTGTCGGTAACGCAACTGAGTTTGTTTCACGATTAATAGTGCACAACAAAGGATGCGCAAAAGCAAACACATCAATAAGCTTAACTGAATTTGTACCAACAGGCTGGGTGCCTTTTGCGTCAACAGTAGACGGTATTGCAGGAGGAACAACAGATGTTCCAAAAAGCCAGGTAAGGTTTACAACAAGCGACTTTGGAACATTAAGACCAAAAGATTACACAGTATTAGCATACAGTGTATTCCCACCAACTGTTTTGTCAAGCAATGGCACATTCATATACAATTTAACCTGGCATGGAAGAGACAATTCTGAAAAACAATCATTTAGAGTTCAAACAATGCGTTACGTAAGCGAACCACATCTTGAATTCAGTCTTTTAGCTTTTGGCAGTTTTGACAACCGTTCAGCAAACCCATCAGAAAATCAAACATATAATTTGACAGTAAAAAACATTGGTGATTTAGCAATAAACAAAACTTGGAATGTCACCATAACAATACCACCAGAAAACTGCACAGTCTCAGAATTCAACAGCAGTACTTACAATGGAACTTTCAGCAATGGACAAATAGAATGGCCAATAGGATTTTTGGGTTCTGGAAACACAACAGTATTTAATTTCAACATGAATTGTACAGTAGTGAAAAGACATATATTAGTAGCAAAAGGCAGAAATGACACACGAACAACAGTCAGTTTTTCAAATAGCACTAGCATTGGTTGCACAGGAAGTTCTTGCTCCAGCACACAAAGCTTTACGTTTACAAGACCAACAGACCCGCGATATGAAAAACTCAACAAATTTCAGTTTAATATTTTCTACAACTGGACAGGTGAGAATGTAACAATAGGACAAGGCCTGGTAAACATGACAAGTGATTCCAGTGAAAGCAAAATAGTGTGGCAAGACTACAACTACACAACAAAAACAAACAGAGTATGGGTAAATTATACTTTAGATGCTGACGAACAAGGAGATTTTGTAAGCGCAACAAGAGATATTAGAATTAATAACTTTGTCAGCAGTATGAACAGTCCTTCTGGCAATGTTACTCTCGAACGAATTAATTACACATGGGACAATGGTAAAGTATTCAACGACAACCAATCATTATTTGTAAATATACATCCATTTGAATTTGTAATAGGCACGCCAACACCACTAAAAACACCAGCAAATGGTTCATCACAAGCAAGCTCGCCAATAGTATTATCATGGACAGCAGTCCCAGGAGCAGAAGGAGTAAATATATCATACTTTGTTTTCGTTGATAAAACAGATGCATCAACATTACAAGATAAAGTAACAGACACTGTCTTCCAGTTCAGAACAACAACTTTACAAAGTACATTCTTCTGGAGAGTAGTTGCAACAGATGGCACACAAAACTCAACATCATCAGAAACATTCCAGTTTGATTTGAACCAGTGCTTGCCAGATCCAACATTTGTAAGTGCATTAAACTTCTCAATGAGTTATGACAACATAACAGATATAATAACTGTATGGGGTAGCAACGGCTCAGATGGAAAAACAGCGAAAGGAGCTAATTCAAGTAATCCAATAACATTCAAAGACATATTTGAATTTGGAAAAGCAGTACGAGGAGTCTGCGCAACAAGCAATCCAGCAACAGGATCTTTTGCTATACTTTCAAAATTAGATGTTGGAAACCTTTCAGGACTTCCAAACACAACAAACACAACATTCGTAGAAACAATAGGAGAAGCAGTTGATTTTGGTAAACAAGTGAGACTGCGGTTTAATGCAACTTTAGTTTCAGGAAAACTCACTGCAGGAGGCGCGCCATTTTCAGGCTCAACACTATCATTCTCAGGATCAAATTCAACTCTCGTGAACGAAGGAGAATTATTCTTACTACCAGGCTCTCAAATGCAACTCTATGACAGTTTCTTAATTCATAAACAATCACCAAATCAATCAAAATTAGCACCATGGAGCCTCTTCTGGAACGGAAGCGTAATTGCAAAACGAAGCTCATTCGAAAGCTGGGAAACAATAAGATTCCAAAACACAAACAACACACTTGAAGACATCGTCATAACAAATGTTGGAGAAGGATTCAGACCAGCTGCATCACAAATAGACAAACTAGACACGATAAAAGCAAGAAAAGCAGAACGCGGAGGATTAGTATTATCATTTGGCAATAACGTGAACATAACTGGCATGGAAATTACAGAATCAAATGACAGCATTACAGTCATTAATTATACCGGACTATCTAATTTAGTTAATCCAAACTTAAATTTCAGTGATATCAACTGGACAACAGGAACATTTACTGGACTCATCAACAGAAGATTTGACTACACACCAACAATTACAGATTCAGACGGAGTGGCAATTGTAAATACTAGTTTAGTCATGTTAGATCTCAGAGGTGACAAGTTATTTGACTTAATAACAGACTCTAAAGGACAAATACCAAAACAAACAATAACAAGAGCAATATTCAACTACACATTCCAACAAGGAGACGAAAGAGGACCACACACACTCAAAGTTAAGAAATATGCAAAAACATTTAACACATTAGCAAAAGAATTCTCAGCAGCAACAGTAGAAACCCTACAATTAGCAACAAATACATTTACGACCAAAACAGAAGCATCAGCTAAAAACCAATCTGGAATTGTATTTAACCCTCCAACAAAAGTAAATTTCGGAGATGAAATTAATACATCATTTGGCACTACAGGACAACTAAAGAATTTCCCAGTAACACAATCAGAATTCTTCGCACTATTCGCAGGCGTGAATAAATTAGTAGAAAAAACTAACTTTACTATTAATCGAGAAACCGGAGCAATCACATTCTTACAAGACATGACTGGATTGCCAGTAACGTCTGTTTATAGCTACAAGGGTAACATAACATTAGTAAATGGAAATACCAACATATCTGCAAAGAACTTATATGATTTCATGCAAGCAAACTTATCTGATGTAATCAGCACAGCAGACGGGCTTACTTACGATGTCTTCGTTAATTTGGTGATAGGAAACGCAACAACAAGCGGTTCATTAATTGATACTAAGGCCACATTTACATTCAAAGATGGATTTACATTCTCATTCACAGGACTTGGAGGCTATATTGACTTATCAGGAGTCACTGCAGGAGGAGGAGCAGCAGGAGGACTGCCACTAAATATTCGCAATGCAGTAGGCAGTACATATAATCCCGGAGACCTTGTCGAAGTATTCTCATTCAC
>CAYPAC010000004.1:18945-20778 GCA_964408615.1 uncultured Methanosarcinales archaeon | reverse complement strand
TTGACTGGTTTTTTTGTAAAGCTTTTTTCGTAAAGGTATTGTTCTAACTGTATTTGTTGTTTTCTTTCTTATTTTCTGTCTACTATTGGTTTTTTCCAGAATCTGTTGCCGTATGAGCGTGTCCAGTCTGCTATCGGCAGTCCTATTGCTCTGCCGTAGTCTGTTGCCATGTCACCTCTGTAAAATTCGCCGTCTACCAAAACATCTATGCCGAGTTCTTCTTGTTTTTTTATGAATTCTCTTGTTGCTCGTCTATGAACTATTCCAAGTTCTCCTCTTGCGTGTGTGACGTATGCTGGTTTTGGCCATGAGCCTACTCCGGTTGTTGGCAGTAATGGCAGTGTCATTTGTTTACCTCATTGCAAATTTCTCTCAATGTTCTTAATTTTTCTCTTGCGTTTGTTCTTTGTAAGTGCTCGAGTGTTGTATTTGGCGCGATTAATGCTTTGCTTAAATACGTGTAGCCAGCAAATGATTTTAGTGTTTTTACTATTTTTTGTTTGTCTTCTTCTCCTATCCATCCTGTGTCTCCTGAATCAATTATTCCAAATCCTATATTTTTGTCTGTAGAGATTTTTTTTAGAAGTTTTTCAACATTCAGGTCCCACACAAAATCAAACCCTATTGTGTCAACAGGCAGTTCAAACAGAATATCAATTGTTTTTCTGTCGTAGATGCCGCCATACGTCCAAACTATTGTTTTTGCTTTTACTCCTTTAAGCATGTCTGCGTAAACTTCTGAAATTATTTCTAAGTTTGGATGTTCTCGCTTGTATGCAATTATGGATGGTTCATTGAATTGTATTAAAGAAATGTCTTTTCTTGCTCTGATTGTTGTTTGATAAAATTCTGCATATGCGTGTGCTAATTGCTCAATGTTTTTGTATGGTGATGTTTCTTGAAGTTTTGTGTGGACTGCAAGTGTGTATGGTCCTGGCAGTTCGAGTTTGACATCACGCTGTCTTTTTGCAAGTGTGTGCAGTTGATTTATGCAGTCTTTTGGTTTTATTTGTCCTGTGCATTTGATTTCTCTGTGGTGTATGTTTGTGTGCAGTGTTTTTTTCATTCCGCCAAATTCTATGCCTTCAGCTTCTTCCAGCGGCCAGCTTATTTCGTCGTATGCATAAACTAACCCGTCATTTGGAATGTCAATGCCTGCATTTATTTGTTCTTGCACAATTTCTTTTGTTAGTTCTTCTTGTAGTTGTGCAATGATTGCAGGATTGCTTTGGTTATTGTAATTCTTGTTTAATTCTTTTCTTAGTTTGTCTGCAGTGTCAGAGCTTACTCTTGGGTATGTTCCGTTGATTGTTGTTTGCATTTGTTGTCGTCACCACTGTTTTGTTTATAAAACTTTTTATTAGTTTTATTCATTTCGTAATAACACGAACTCGCTGTTCATGGCAGTCTCCATTGCAGTAAGTTATGAAATATTATGCCATTCATTTCAACACGCGAGTTCGTGAGACACTAAAAAATTTGATTGCAAATTTTTTTGTGTGCCGAAAATGCTTGCATTTTCGAGCATCTTGAAATTTGGCTAATGGCAAGATATTGGTTATTCTGCCCAATTTCAAGATATTAGTTTTGGCCAGACATTGTTTTTGAATTGTTTTGTGTATTCTTCTGTTTTGCCCAGTTCGTTTAGTCCGATGCAGGGTGGTGCTATGCAGTCAGTATCAATGCAGGTTGGTGTTGGTATTTTTATTACTGTGAAGTCTATTTTTTCTGTTCGTGTTAGTGCTTCTTTGCTTATTGTCCAGTATCCTGTTTCGTTGTTTATTCTGAGTCCTCCGAGTATTGCTGGCTTGAATATTTTGTTTTCATCAGGTA
>CAYPAC010000004.1:0-18935 GCA_964408615.1 uncultured Methanosarcinales archaeon | reverse complement strand
GTCTGCTTTTTTTTTTTTTTTTGAAATGATAAATCCTAATTCGTCAATTATTGTTGCTTGTATTTCGTAAGTTCCGGGTATGAGATTTATTGAGGGCATTGGGCTGTTTGTTTCGTATGTTGCGTGTGTTTGGAATGGTGCTTCCCATGGTTGTTGTATGCGTTTTATGCTTAGTGTTATTTTTTCAAACCTGCTTAGTGGGGAGTATTTGCAGCAGGTTTTTGTTCCGTCTTGTGTTATGCTTACTTGTGCTTTTTTGATTGTTGTGGGGATGTTTTTTATTGGCATAATTTCTGCTGTTATGTCTTCGCGTTTGTCTGTTTCTGTTGTTATTGGTTGTGTGTATGGTTGGTAGCTTTCTTTTGTTATTTTTATTAGTCCGTTGTGGCATATTGGCATTTTTTGTCTGAATATTCCCCTTGTGTTTGTTGCTCCTGTTGGGCATGCGAGTTGTGTTCCGCAGTAGTTGCTGATTGATGCTTGGCTTACTGGTGTTTTGCTCATTGCGTCGATTGTTGTTATTTTTATTGTTCCGCTTAGTCTTTGTTCATTGTCGCAGAAGAATGTTTCGTTTACTTCGCTGATTTGTGTTTGTGTTGTTTGTGTTCCGCAGTTTTCTGCGCATGCGCGTGTTTCATTGTATGTTTGCTTGTTGAGCGGGCAGTAAAAATTTTTGCCTTCGTCTTTTGGTTCGCATTTAGTAAACTGATTAGTCGTAGTTGTCACGCTTGGTTGTAGTTTGTTTGCATCCCATGGTGTTATTGTTCCTTCGCCGATGTGGTATTGCATTAGGTTTTTGTTTTTTCTTATGTTTAGTTCTGTTGCGATGTAATAATTGTATCCTGTTTGCTTGAGTGCTTTTTGTGCATTTATTTTTATTAGTACTGGTGCTGATATGTCGTAGAAGAATTCGTAATAGTTTGTTTGGAATGGCGGTGCTAAATCAAATGGGAATGATGTTTTGTCTGTGTCTGGCACTAATTGGTTTTGTGTTTTTGGGTTTATGTCAAAGTATATTTTGTTGTCTATTAGACTGAAATCAACTGCATAGTCTGTAACTGTCGCGTTTGGAATTGTGTAAGTAAAAGTATCATACAGTGTTTTTGCAAATGGTGTTTCTGGCAGGTTTTTCTGTTTTTTTGTGCCGTTGATGTGTATTATTGGTATTGTTGATGCAAGTAGTTGTTGTACGTTTTGTTCAACTGCAGGCACTGCCCATGCGCTTGTTGTTGCTGAGTGGGTTATTCCGCTTGTTGGCGGTAGTTTTGTTGCATCTGTGCCTGAATAGAATGCAAGTGTGTGCAGGAATGTTGTTTCCAGTCTTTGTCTTAGTGCTATGTCTTTAGTGATTTCTGTTGCGAGTGTGTGTATTTGTTTGAATGGTATGTCTATGATTGTTTCAAAAGTTGTTTCTTTTGTTTCTGTTCCTCCTCTGCTGATTGTTGTGGGCATTGTGAGGGTGATTCTTGTGTCAGCTTCTGTCATTGTTATTTTTATTTTTTTGTCTGTTGTTTTTATGTGGTATCCTTGTTTTAGGAATGGCTCAAAATTATTTATGCATCTTGGCAGTTCTTGCAGGATGTATTGTTCGATTTGTGTTTTTTCTTGTTCAAGTGTTGGCGCGTTTTCTGTTGTCAGGTCGCATTTTTTGCAGTTGTTTGGGCTTTTTAGGTGCCACCAGTAAATAACTGGCTGGTCGTTGTATGGTGTTAAGTACAGTGCATCGCTTTCTGTTGGGTTGTCATTGAACCTGAATTTTTTTCCGCTTAGTATTCTGTCTGCTGGGTTTATGTAGCCGCCGTGTTCGCCGAGCTTTTTTAGTGCTTCAATGCCTGTGATTGTTAAACAGTCTGTTATGTATGTTTTTATGTTGCTTTCTGGCTGGATGATTGTTGTTGTTTTTAGTGTTATTTTTGTTGTGAGATCAACTGTTGTGCCAATGGCTATGAGAAGCACTATTCCAATGAGTATGTAGATTGTTATTTGTCCGGTTTTGTGCATTTTAGTGTTTCATTTGCCATCCATGTTGTCCAGATTATTGCGAGCACTGCATTTGTTGTGATGGCTATTTTTGGTTGTACTTTTGTTAATAAGTATCCTGTGATTGTGATTAGAACGATAAGTATGATTATACTTATGATGAATCTTGGCATTATTTTGTGCAGTGAATTTTTTGTTATTGCTTGCAGGAATGTTGTTTTGTGTATTAGTGTTTGTGCGCTTGTTGTTAGTAATAGTAAATAAAATATTATTAGCAGGATTATTACTAAAAAAGGTATTGCTTTTGTTCTGCTGATTAAACTAATGGATACAATAATGGCAAATGCTGTTGCAAAGAATTTGATGCTGAATCCTAAAAATTGTTTGAATTCTTTTTTGTTGAGCCATTTGTTGTTATTCAGTACACTTAATGTGTTTCCATAAAAGAATGCAAATGCCAGTGAAACAATTATTGCATATGCGAGTGTTTCTGCAAGCCATTCTAAATAAATTCTGTTAATGACTGGTGTTGTTGTTATTATTTCATTGCTGTGTTTTAGCACGTCTGTTGCGTCTGTTAGTTTTAATTTCATGAATTCTGTTTCCTGCATTTTTTGCGCGCTTTCTTTGAACAGAAGCATGTAGCCAAATGTTGATGCTAAAAAAATAATGATGAATATTGCATTGATTATTGTTGCTTTCCAGAATTTAGTGCAGGACATATGTTTTTTGATATTATTTAATCCTGCACTATTTAGTAAAAAACATTTTTTTACCCCATTTATCTTGTTTTTTACTTGGAAGAACGCTCGGTTGAATGCCACTGTGTCCGAGACCTGTGGATGAAAACCTGAGCGTTCGCGTTCTTCCAAGTACTTTTGAAAGTTGCCCGAGCGAAGCGAGAACGCTCCGTGGTTGAGCGCAGCGAAACCAGGAGTGGCAACTTTCAAATTTACTATTTTTTTTTGTTTGAAAATTGTTAGTTCGTGCACGTTATCTTACCTCTATGATTGGTGCGCTTAGGCGTCCTTTTGCATATTCGATTGTTACTTCTGTGTAGTCTTCTGGCAAGTATCGTGCCCACAGCTCTGTTGCTCCGCTTCCTGGCTCAAGATTGCCTGTTGTTACGGTATGGCTTGCTCCTGTTTTTTTGTTTACTAATTTTATTGCATAATTTGTTGTTATGCTGTATGTTTCAATGAAGTATGTTATTTCGTATAGTGTTTCATTGAGGCTTTTTGTTTTTCTGGCTTGCACTGTTGCTGTCATGTCTCCATATTGTAGTGTTTGTGCTGTTTCTCCTTGTTCTGCTTGTGTTCTTCCGCCCCATTTTTTGCACACGTCTACTTCCCATGCTTCTACTTCGTGCCATGGCAGTCGTGGTTCTTTTTCTTTGAAAAATTCTCCTACAAAGTCTGCTATTATTAATAACGGAACTCCTACGCCTGTAGCTGCTAAAATGCCCACACCGATTGTTTCTAGAATAGCTGTTGCTACTATCGCACTCAATATTAGTAATATTATACTTGTTACTATTGTTGTTTTTTTAGTCAGTTTGTCCGCAATAGTCATTTCCTTTTATGTCTCCGTCGTATTGGTTCCAGTTGAATGCATTTCCGCTGAAAAATTCTGTTTCTGCAAGTTCTTGTATTCCTCCCCACATTGCACAGCCTGCGTAGTAAAATCCTAATGGGGGATAGTCACAGCTGGTCTCGTATTCTACAAAAAATAAGATGGGGTCGCATGCATATGTCCACGCAGCTGAGCTTGCTAATTTGCCTATTGATACAAAGTTTCCTGTCATTTGTCTGATTAATGATGCCAGTCGTGAGCCTCCTGCTATTTTCCATGCCGCGCTGTCTACGTAGAGGCAGTTTTGTGTTTTGTATGTTTGGTCGCAGGTGTTGAATGGCAGTCCTTTTTTTGCATGTTCTTTTATGCAGTTTCTGTAGATACAGCTGACTTGTTGTTCTTTTCTTATGTTGTATTCGATTGCTTGTGGGCAGTAGCAGTTTTGTGCTACATGTATGCTTTTGTATGGCTGCCATCCGTAGATTGCTGTTCCGCCTGTGTCTGTTGGTTTTCCTTCTTGGTCATCTATTTTTGTTACAATGTTGCTGACTCCTCCTAAGAATGGAATTGATAATGAGCCAGCGTGATTGCATAACTGGCAGGAGTAAATGAATGCTGCTTGTTTTATTGGCGCGTATGGAATAATTGATGGCGTCCAAACGAACTTAGTTGGAAAATAGAACGTGTTTACAGATGGGAAACAATAACCAGCCCAGAGCGCGATACTCGCAGGTATTCCTATTCCGCTTACGAATAATGCCATTGAAATTCCCCATATTATCGTGGTTACCGCTGCCATTATTGCGTCTGTCTGTGCTATTGTTTGTCCGAATGCAACAAGTTTTCCTAATGCGGCATTTGTTTTTTCCCATTGTTGTATTGAATTGTCTAAGTGTTTTATTTGTGCGTCTATGTCGTTTAGTTTTTGTTTGACTGTTTCTTCTATTGTTCCTAATGGATTGTTGTACAGTGGTATTTTGAGAACAAATTCTATTTTTTGTGGTTTGTTGTAGAGTGTATTTTTTTTCTTAATGATTAATTGTGCTGTGCAGGGTATTTTTAGTGCTGGTTCTTGTATGTCTGATACGTCTGTGTTGAATTTCAAGAACATTGTTGGCCTTATGCTTTGTTCGCCTGTTAACTGCGGCATTTCTGCTAAATATTTGTCGTCGCAGTTTATGTTTTGTGACAGTATTGATATGTCTTTTTCTGTTCTTTTTTGCGCCCAGAATATTGTTGCAATGATTGGGTATTCTGTTATTGTTGCTGTTTTTCTGTCTATTCCGTTGCGCGGCTGTAGTTGTGCGCTTCCAAAGCCAAATATGTCTTCTATGAGTGGTTCTACTGCAAATATTTCTATTGGTTGTGTTATTTTTTTTGTGTTTCCTTTTTTGTCAGATGCAGTTATTGTTATTGGTTGTATGCCTTCTGTTGCTCTTAAATTTTTTATTCTTGCATTGCATCTTAGTGCTGTTCCGTCTTTTTCGCACGCTGTATTAATTGGCTGTTGCAAATTGCTGATTTTGCTTGCATCTATTTCCACTGTTGGCTCAACAATTGCCGCAGGCACGCTTACCATAATAACTAATTCATCGTCTGTTGTTGGATTAAGCGGAGCATATTGTATGTCGAGTATTTGCACAACCTCGTCTGTTACGTCAACATCTTGTTTAAAGTCTGTATTTAAGTTGTTGCCTGCATCATCTTCTGTTGTTGAAAGTAGTTTTATTGTGTATCCTGCTTTTTGTGTTGTTGCTGTTATTGACCATGTGCAAATCCAGTTTTCGTTTTCTTTGCGGCACTCGTCTGCTTGTACTTTGTTGTTTCTGATAATTTCTGTCAAGTCCAAATAAACGTTTTTGTTTCTTCCAAATCCGCTTCCTGTTTCTTGAAAGCGTGCAGTAATTATTGTCGGTTCCTTATTACTAATCAAATATGCTCCTTCTATGTCTTTGATGTCTGTTATTAACTCAATTGGTTGTGGTGCAGTATTATCTACTGCAAGACCGCACTTTGCATTTTTTGTTGCTTTGTTTCCAAACACGTCGACAACTGTTGCAGTAATTTCACAATTAAATGGTGTTTGTACATTTATGTCTGGCACTGTTATTGTGTTTTCTTCGCTTAGTAACGCATTTCTCCAGTCTGATTGAATGCCTGTTAGTTTTTCAACATTGATTAGTGTTTGTGACAAATCAAGCACGTTTGTGTTTTCGAAATAAAGTTTCATGTTTAGTAAAGCGCCTTCTTTTTTTATGTGTGTTAGTGTTCCTATTGCATCAAAAAATTCTATATTCTCAACAGCAGGCGCTTGTGTGACAACTGCTAATTCTGCACATTTTTCTTCACTTTGTTGTCCTGAATAGTCTTGTGCTCGTGCGCAAATGTTGAATGTGCCGTCTGCAGTTGGCGTGTATTCAAAGCTTTCTTCAAGATAACAGTCTTCTCTTTCACCTTGTTTTGTTGCCAGAATCCTGCCTGTTTCTTTGTCAAAAAATTCTACTCTTTGCACCCCACTGCATGTGTCAACATTTCTGCCTGCGCCGTAATCTATTGCCTGATAGCTGAACTGTACTGGCTGTAATGCTGTTATTTCAGGATAAATCGTAAAATACTGCACTTCTGGTGCTTCATTGTCTTGAACAGGGATTGCTGTTTGTTGTGCAAAAATTATGGGGAGTGTGAAGAGCAGTGTGCAAAGAAATATTGCAATTGTTTTTTTATGCATTGTGCCTCTTTTTGTGTGAGAAGTGCAGATTATGTTTATAAAATATTCTAAATGAAAGATACATTTTTATATGTGTTCTTTATTGTTTTTTTGATGCACGAGTTTGAAGTCGAAAAAGTTCCTGCTTTGATCAAGCGGTGTCCGAAGTGTTTTTCGTTGTCGCTTGATTTTGATGTTAAAACAGGCGTTTTAAAGTGCAGTAAATGCAGTTTTGAACAAAGAATGAAGATGGTGAGCAAATGAAAGAACAGCCAAAGGGTCAGCGTGTTGGTGTTTTTGTTGACGTGCAGAACATGTATTATTCTGCGCGTTTTGCGTACAATGCTAAGGTGAATTTTAAGTCAATCCTTAATGAAGCAGTTGGTGGTCGTAATCTCATTCGCGCAATTGCGTATGTAATCAAAGCAGAAGAAGTAGAAAAGGAAGCTGTTTTTTTTGATGCTTTGGAACATATTGGTTATCAGGCAAAGGCTAAAGACTTGCAAATTTTTTATGGTGGTGCTAAGAAGGGTGATTGGGACATTGGTATAGCAATGGACATGATAGAGCTTGCTCCAAAGCTTGATACTGTTGTTTTGGTTTCTGGTGATGGTGATTTTGTTCCGTTAGTTTTGCATTTGCAGCGTGCTTTGGGTTGTCGTGTTGAGGTTGTTGCTTTTGGTAAGAGTGCTTCTTCAAAGCTGTTCGAGTCTGCGGATAGTTTTACTGATATGGACAAGAATCTTAAAAAATTTTTGATTGAGCGAAGAGTTGAAAGAAAGATTGTTAATAAAGAGCTTGACACGCATCATGGAGGAATTTCCAATGGTCGTCGAGCTTGATAATAACAGTTTTAAGAAGGAAGTGCTTCAGCACAAAGGGTTTGTTGTTGTGGACGCATGGGCGCCTTGGTGCGGGCCTTGTAAAATGATTGCCCCTGTTATTGAAAAGCTTAGCAAGGAATTTACAAAAATAAAGTTTGCAAAACTGAATGTTGACGAAAATAGTGAGCTTGCTCAGGAGTATGGTGTTATGAGCATTCCTTGTCTTATTTTTTTTAAAGATGGTGAAGAAGTTGAACGCATTGTTGGTTTTGGCGGCGAAGCTCCTTTAAGGGAGAAAATTGAAAAATTAGTTTAGAAAGAGGTGTGTTTGTGAGAATTGAAATTCCTTTGGTTGTTGTGAATTGCAAGGCTTACTCTCAGGCTGTTGGCAGGAATGTTGTTGAACTTGCTAAAGCTTGTCAGCGTCAGTCTAAAATTTCAGGAATTAGTGTGGGCATTGCTGTTCAGTCTGCTGATATTTTTTCTGTTGCAAAGGCAGTTTCTATTCCTGTTTTTGCCCAGCATGTTGATGATGTTTCTTCTGGTGCTTTTACTGGCAGTGTGTTTGTTGATTCTGTTAAGCATGCGGGTGTTGTTGGCAGTTTGGTGAATCATTCTGAAAAACCTTTGGATCTTGCTGTTATTAAAAAAACTATTTTGAGATTGCATGATGCGGGTTTGTTGGCGATTGCGTGTGCTGGCACTCCTGAGATGGCTTTTGAAATTGTTAAGCTGAATCCGGACATTGTTGCTATTGAGCCTCCTGAGCTTATTGGCGGCAATATTTCAGTGTCTGAAGCTAAGCCTGAAGTTATTACTGCAACAACTTCTCGAATAAAAAGACTTCCTGTTTTGTGCGGTGCAGGCATTAAAACAAAAGATGATGTTTCTAAGGCGATTGCTCTTGGTGCCGAAGGTATTTTGGTTGCTTCTGGTGTTGTTTGCGCAAAGAATCCTGAGAATGCTTTGAAGGATTTGTTGGGTGGGTTTGTAAAATAAATTCCGCTATTATTTTATACTTGTTTTATTTTTATTTGTTTTATGTCATCAACTCTTGTGATGTTTGCTTTCTTGCCTGTTATTTTTGTTTTTTTATTGATGGTTATATTTCGCTGGTCTGCTCGTAGGGCTATGCCTGTTGCTTGGCTTGTTGCTGTTTTAATTGGTTTTTTTGTTTGGTCTATGGATTTTTTCATTATTGGTGTATCTTCGTTGAAGGGTTTTTTTCTTGGAGTAGAAATTTTATTTATTGTTTTTGGAGCTGTTTTGCTTTTGCGTTTGTTGGAGAGAAGTGGTGCTGTTGGTGTTATTGACAGTTTGTTGAAAATGCTTTCTGCTGATAAGCGCGTGCAGGCGATTTTTGTTGCTTGGATGTTTGGCAGTTTTATTGAGGGTGCTGCTGGGTTTGGCACGCCTGCGGCTCTTGCTGCTCCTTTGCTTGTTTCTATTGGTTTTCCTGCTTTGGCCGCTGTTGTTGTTTCTCTTATTGCTGATAGTACTGCTGTTACTTTTGGTGCTGTCGGCACTCCTGTTGTTTTTGGCATAGGTTCGATATTACCTGTTTCATTGCAGAACTCACTTTATGATGTCGCAATTTTGAGTGCATTAATTCATGCTGTTGTTGGCAGTTTTGTTCCTTTGGTTCTTGTTTGTGTTTTGACTTGTTGTTTTGGCGGTGGGTTGAAAAAAGGTTTGGTTATTTGGCCTTATGCGTTGTGGGCAGGATTGTGTTTTACTGTTCCTTATTTTTTGGCAGCATATTTTTTTGGTTTTGAGCTTCCGTCTGTTGTTGGAGGATTGGTTGGGCTTTTTGTTCTCGGTTTTTCTACAAAGAAGGGTTTTTTGGTTCCTAAAACGACTTGGTTTTTTCCACCTAAAAAGTCTTGGCCTAAAGAATGGAGAACTGCTCATGAGCGCTTGCGTTTTAATGTTCACATGCCTGTGTGGAAGGCTGTTTTTCCTCATTGTTTGATTGCTTTGTTTTTGGTGTTAAGTAGAATTCCTGAGTTGAAATTGAAAGGTTTGTTGCAGAGTTTTTCAGTTGTTGTTAATTTGGGTGATGTTGTTTATTCTTTTGCGCCTTTTTATTCTCCTGGTTTTTTGTTTTTGGTTGTTTGTTTGTTGATGTGGTTTTTGTATGGTTTGTCTAAGAGGGATGTTTTTGATTCCTTTTGTGATGCTGGTGTTCGTTTGAAGAGTCCTTTTATTGCTTTGGTTTTTTCTGTTGCTGCAGTGCAGGTTATTATTAATTCAGGCAATAATACTGCGGGTTTGGATAGCATGCCTGTTGTCATTGGTTCTTTTCTTGCTGGTTTTGGTGAGTTTTTTATTTTTCTTTCTCCTTTTTTAGGATTGATTGGTGCTTTTATTGCAGGCAGTAATACTGTTTCTAATTTGTTGTTTGGGCCTTTTCAGTTGGAAGCAGCATTGGCAATTGGTTTGTCGCCGGTTTTGGTTTTGGCTTTGCAGAGTGTTGGTGGTGCTGTTGGTAACATGATTGCTGTTCATAATATTGTTGCTGCGTCTGCTACTGCAGGTCTTCAAAATGAAGAATGGCGTGTTCTTAGACTGACTTTGCTGCCTGCTTTGTGTTATGCTTTGCTTGCTGGTGTTGTTGGTTTTTTATTATTTTTGTAGAAAAATTTATAACCTGTTTATGAATAAACTATATTTATGAAGCGTTTCATTATTGGTTTGGCAGTTTTTGTAATTATTGTTTTTGCTGGCTACACGTTTTTTTGGCCTTCTCAGCCGACTGCAATGGTTGTTTCTGAAGAGCCTGTTGTTAAGCCAATTCTTTCTGATGTTGTTGTGAAAGAGGAGCGTATTGAGCGTCCTAAGCAGGTTATTGAGGAGGTTTCTCAAAATAGTCTTGCGTTTGATAGTGTGTGGGTGTTTAATACTGCTGATGGCAGTGTTTTGGATGTTATTCGTGTTGGTGTTTCTCCTGTTTCAATTGCTGTGTCGCCTAATGGCTGGTGGATTTATGTTCTTAATGCTGATTCAAAGTCAATTTCTGTTATTGATGCAGAGACTGCGTCTGTTGTTAAGACAGTTCCGTTGAATGTTGAGCCAAGGGGTTTGCGTTTGAATTCTGATGGTAGTTTGCTTGCTGTTGTTTCTTATTCAGATAAAGTGCTGATTTTGGACACCAAAAGTTTAGACATTGTTGCTTCTGCTGTTGTTGGTGGCAAGAAGCCTTCTGATGTTCTTTTTGCCAATGAAGGTAAGTATTTGTTTGTCACGACTGAGCGCAGTAATGGTTTGGAAAAGCTTAATCCTTATTTGGGGCATGCGATTGGTGTTGCGAGTGTTGGCCAGCGTCCTGTTGCTGTCGGCTTGAATAGCAAAGATAGGGCGTTTGTTGTTAATAGTGGTTCTGATGGTGTTAGTATTATTGATGTTATTGACATGTCTCGTGCTAAAAAGTATGATGTTGATGTTGGTAAGACTCCTGTTGATTTAGTTTTTGACACTGATGAAGTTTTTGCTTTTGTTGCTAACAAAGATGGGGATTCTGTTTCTGTTTTTGATGTTGAGTCTTTTAAGGGTGTTGCTGACATTTCTGTTGGTGATGCTCCTGTTGCATTAGTTTATAGTGCTGATAAGGATGTTGTTTATACTGCTAATTCTGGCAGTGATGATATTTCTGTTGTTAATGCTTTGACGTATGAAGAAATTGCTCGCTGGAAGGCAGGTAGTCGTCCTTCTGCTCTTGCTTTGTCGCCCACTGGCAAGTTTTTGTTTGTGACAATGCGTGGCAGAAGCAGTTAAACAACTTTTATTGTTATTTGCCGTATTTTTTTGTCGTATGTTGATTGAATGTTTCCAAGTACGCAGTCTGTGGATGGTCTTTTGAACACGCACACATTAAACACGTAAAGTCCTTTTTGTGTTTTGTCATTTGCGTTTATGTATGCTTCTATTTGTAGTTTTATTGGTATGCTTACCATTTTGTTTTTTTCTATGAATATTTTTTCTTGTTCTTTGAAACTGCCAAGCCAGTCGCTTTCTATAACAAACGCATCTGCGTTAGGAATTAGTTGGTCATCGGGGGTGTATGCTCCTGCGAATCCTAAAACAATATTAAAAAGTCCGCTTTCTTCTATATTTCTTATTCCTATTGCAAATGTTGCGTCTTGTCCTGTTCTTGCTGTTGCAAGGCTTTTTGGCACTGCTACAAGCTCATTTCCTTCTCGAAGTATTGCATTTATTTGGTCTTGTGTTGCTTTGTCTATTTGTGCGCTTGCTTCTGTTGCTCCTTTGAAGAATTTGAACACCATTGTTATGCCGAAAGTAAATACAAGGATTGAAAGAATAAGTATGACTATCATTGATATTGGTAATTCCATGCCTTTCCTTGATTTTTGCAATCTTATCTTTTTTAAACCGCAAAAATCAAGGCTACGAGAATTTTGCACATTAATTATCGCGTGTTTATTTTGCGAAATTCGAGTTAGTTTGTGCATATTTGCACAATTGATTAATGAGTATAATAATTTTGTGACGAAAGATTTATAAATAAGTTATACTTTATGTTTAAACATGGTGGAGGTCGAGCTTAAGGAATGGGGGAATTCAATCGGGGTTATTTTTCCCGCTGAAAAATTAAAAGAACTGGGTCTGCAAAGAGGGGATACTGTTGATGTGGACATAGTTAAGAAAGAAATAATTGATGGTTTCGGTGTTTGCAAGGGTGCTAAACCGTTTACAGAAGAAAAAGAAACGCACAAGGTGTTTTGGTAATTATGTTATACATCATAGATAGTTATGCGTGGGTTGAATATTTTATTGGCTCTAAAAAAGGCGAAGTTTTGCGAAAATTATTCTCTTATGAAAGTAATGAGTTCATAACAGTGGAATGCTGTTTGGCAGAAATAAAGAGCTGGTCTCTGAGAAACGAACAAGATTTTGATAAACTATTCAAAATTGTGCGCGCAAATTCTACTATTGTGAGTCTAAATGAGCATAATTGGATTCATGCAGGGGAAGAACGTTTTCATCAAAGAAAAACCCAGAATGATTTCGGTCTTATTGATGCAGTTATTCTTATCAAGCAAAAGGAATATAGTTGTCACGTTGTCACAGGTGACAAGCATTTTAAGAATATGAAACTATAGGGAAGGAGGTTAATTTTCGGAATGTATTATCCTTCCCTATATTAACGGAGTTTAACTTTTATTATCCGATTATTAAACTCCGTCACTATAATTGTTTTTATGGAGTAATTATTGTACTATTCCGGCGACAATAATGTTATTTTTCCAAGTGATTTTTGGAAGCTGCCTTTTTGCATGACTCCTCCTGTTGTGTGCTGGTACCAGACTGCGACAATTAAATTTCTGTCTGTTTCAGGGCTTGCTTGTGGTGGTATTCTTAGTTGTTCTGTTATTGTGCTTCCTATTGCAGGCAAGTCTTTATTTACAGGCAGATCTGCTATTTGTTGTGTGCCGTCGAGTAGTCTTATTGTTTCTATTTTGACATTGCTTGTTTGTTCTTTTGCTTGGTAGAGTGTTAAATAAACTGTAAATGCATCACTTTTTACATTGAATGGGTTGTTGTATTGGTAATTGTTTTGTAAGTGAAAGCTTCCTAATGGTCTATCATCAAATATTGTTTGTGGTGTTACTGCTATTCCTTGTTTGAGTGTTGTTACGCATTTGTTTTCTGGAGTGCATGTTTTGATTGAGTACACGCCTACTGTGCCTGTGCATGGTCCGCAGTCTTTGGGGCATGTGCATTTGTTTTCTGGTGGTGTTGCGCTTTCTTCGCACAAAAAGTTTCCGCACGTGTTTGGCATTGGTGTGTATTCGCAGAATCCTGTTGCTGTATTGCAAACTCCGCTCATTCCTTCTTTTTGTTCGCATTGTGCTGGGCAGGGGTATGGTTTTTCTGGTCGCGCCCATGCAAATTTTAGGTTTGCGTAATTGTTTTGCAGTACGTTTGTTTTTGTTTGTTTTTGTGTTCCTGTTGTTTGCACATAAGAATAATATACTTTTAGTGATAGTCCGGTGTATTCTCCGTCGATGTCTGTTGTTGGGAAGTCAATAACGAGTTTTGCAGATGCGTCGCTTCCTGCACCCCATAATGGCTTGTTTATTTCTTTGTCTGCGAGTGTTATTGTTCTTCTGTCTTTTGTTGTTCCTGACAGCTCGACGCGGGTTATTTTGTGGTCTGTGTTTATTGGTGATTGTTGGTTTAGTGTTATTGTTGTTTCGAACAAGTCTTTTCTTACGTTAAATGGTTGATTAAAGCTTGTTGTTAGTTTGAATTTGTCGCCTGCAAGTGCGTGTTCATTGACTAATGATGTGAGTTTTGTTTTTTCTGGCGGTATGCCGCTTAAGCAGACATTGTTGCTGCAGTATTTTTCAAGAAGATTTCCTTGTTTGCCTGTGCATACTGTATCTTCGCACCAGTATTTTGGTATTTTTTCAAACTGGCATTTGTTTTCTACGCATTTGCCTGTGTAGTATTGTTTGTTGCATTGAGCGTCTTGTTTGCATTCTTTTTTTTCACAGCCTGCAAGTATTAATAGTAGAAAAACTAACAAAATTAAAACATAGTGTCGTGTGCTCATTGTTATCGTAGCAATTCAAATTCTCTGATGATGAGCCATGCGAACAAGAGCATTAGCAGTGCTCCTGCTACAAGGTAATACACGCCATCCCAGAATGTTCCTGCTATTGACGTATATAAACCAAAGCCCATCAGTGCTGTTCCAAGCCAGAGGAATTTGTCAAGCACGATTTTCATTATTTCGAATTCTTCGTGCTCGCTGAGCCTCTTTTTTTGTGCCGGTAGTCTAAATTTGTTTACCATTTTATTTCAGTATTATGTGGAAGCGTTTTGATATTGGTGTTGTTGACTGGGTGAAGTCGCACTGACCTCCGCTTAATGCGCCATCGTAAACATTTGCTTCCATTAAATAAGTGTCAAGTTGTGCGCTGGTAATTTGTAGCGTTACTGGGTTTACTGCTACTTCATTGCCTGGTACTGTGAATTCTGATAACAGTTTTGTGAACCAGTTGTCGTTTTGTTGAACTGGGGTGCCGTCTTGTTCAATGCCTCCAACAAGTAAATCAGTTTCTGATGATCCGCATCTGCCGCCTTGTCCTACAGGTGTGAATGGTTTTAAACACTTCATTGCTATTCGATAACATTTCTCGCTGAGAATTGTATTTCTTACGCCGATGTAAAACTTCAATGGTTCTCCTCTGCTGACTTCTAGTTCATCTCCTACGCTAAAGATGAATGATTCTCCGCTTTCTTCCATATTCTTTCTAAGCTCTCCTTTTATTTTTGCCATTTCTCCGCTTAAAATTTCAGTGCCGCCTGTGAATAATGTTTTGATAAAATACACTGCAAGTCCTAAAAAGGTTATTGCAATGATGAGAACAATGATTGCTGTTATTGGTAGTTCTAGTCCTTTTTTGTTTTTGAAAAGCATTCGTGACACCTCTTTTTGAATGTATATTGTGTGTTAGTTACGTTACTGGTTTATATATTTTATTGTTTCAATATTATGTGGAACCTTTTTGTGAGTTTGTGTTCTTCTTGTGAAAGAGGGAAGTTTGCGCATTGTCCATTTTGGAAGTCTCCTTCAAATAATTGTGCTTCCATTAAGTATGTGTCGATTTGTGCACCTGTAATTTGAAGTACTGCTGGATGTATTTGCATTTCATTGCTTCGTACACTAAATTCTCCAAGCATTGTTGGGAACCAGTTATCAGCAGAATTTACTGGTGTACCATAGACGTCAACACCTCCTACAAAATTGAGTGGTGGTGTTCCGCTGCATTTTCCGCCTTGTCCGTCTGGTGTGAATGGTCTTAGGCATCTTATGGACAGTCTGTAGCATTTTTCACTTGGTGCAGTGTTTCTTACACCTATATAAAAGTTAAAAGGCGTGTCGCGCTTGACTCGTAAGTCGTCAGCGACATTAAATGCGAATGTTTCTCCGCTTTCTTGCATGCTTTTTACAAGTTGCGTGCGTATTTTTTCCATTTCAGTAATAACAGGCTCTATTCCTGCTAAAAAAGTTGTTTTAATGAAATAAAGTGCCAGTCCTAAGAATGTTATTGCAATGATGAATATGACGATTGATGTTATTGGCAGTTCAAGTCCTTTTTTATTTTTCTTTTTGGTCTTGTTTTTAGGCACCGGCTTTCCTCTTTTTGATATGTTGGTTGTTTGATTCACTCCTTTATATATTTTTCTAACAAACTTTTTATATGTGTAGATTATTCTCTTTGCTTAAGAGGTGATGTTGTATGCATAATTGTAATTTTAACAAGACTGCTTTGTTGGTTGATTTTAGAAGGATTTTGTGGCGTTTGGAGCAGTACAAGAAAGATGCAGCTTCTGCACAGCATCCTTTGTGTCACAAACTTCTCGAGGAGTGCGAGCATGATTTGAAGAAGTACAGTAAAAAGCTTGAGGAAGCTATTTGTGGTTTGGCGAAAGAAGGCAAGTTCAATTTTTGTGAGAAGTGTTGAGTTATTAAACTAAAACTATTTAAATCACTGTTTGTATGGTTGCTATGATGACGGTAAATCCTTTTCATTCTGCTTTGAAACAGTTTGATAGTGTTGCTGATATTTTGAAGCTGGATAAAAAAACGCGTGTTTTTCTTAGACAGCCAATGGCTGAGCACAGCGCTCGTCTTAAAATTAAGATGGATGATGGTTCAACAGGCTCTTTTGAAGCATTTCGTATACAATATAATGATGCGCGCGGTCCTTTTAAGGGTGGCATTCGTTTTCATCCTGCTGAAACAGTTGATATTGTGCGTGCTTTGTCTGCGTGGATGACTTGGAAGTGCGCATTGCTTGATCTTCCGCTTGGCGGCGGTAAAGGCGGTGTTGTTTGCAATCCAAAAAAACTTTCTAAGTCTGAACTCGAACGCATTACTCGCGCATACGTCCGTGCCTTTGCTTCTGTGATTGGTCCTGACAAAGATGTTCCTGCTCCTGATGTTGGTACTGACGCACAAATTATGGCGTGGTTTGTGGATGAGTATTCTAAAATTCGCGGCATGAATGTTTTTGGTGTTGTGACTGGCAAGCCCGTTGGTCTTGGTGGTTCTCTTGGTCGTGGTGATGCTACTGCTCGTGGTGGCTGGTATGTTTTGGAGGCTGCTGTTAAAAATCTGAAGAACAAGCGTGTTGCTGTGCAGGGTTTTGGTAATGTTGGTTTTTTTGCCGCGTTGCTTGGCCAAAAATTGTTTGGCTGCAAAATTGTTGCTGTGAGTGATAGTCGTGGTGGTATTTTTAACAGAAATGGTTTTGATATTGATAAAGTTTTTAAATTTAAGGAAAAGAATGGTTCTGTTGCAAATTTTCCCAATTCAAAAAATATTTCTAATGAAGAATTGCTTGAACTGTCTGTTGATATTTTGATTCCTGCTGCTTTGGAAAATGTTATTACAGAAAAAAATGCTTCTAAAATAAAAGCTAAGTTTGTTGCTGAGTTTGCCAATGGCCCTACTACGCCAGAGGCTGACAAAATTCTTGAAAAGAAAAATATTGTTGTGCTTCCTGACTTTTTGTGTAATGCGGGTGGCGTGACTGTTTCTTATTTTGAAATGGTGCAGAATGCTTATGGGTATTATTGGGATGAGAAAGAAGTTCATGAAAAGCTTAAAAAAAGAATGGTTATTGCATACACTTCAGTTATGTCTACTGCAAAAAAACACAAAATTACTTTACGTCAGGCCGCGTATGTTGTTGCTGTTCAGCGCGTGGTTGATGCTATGAAGTTGCGGGGTTGGGTTTGAGTTCTCAAAAACTTTATATACAATAAGTTCTTTTAAGTTGGAATGCAGTCTATGAATCTTTCTTCAATGAAGTTTTTTACTCTTGATGAAGCCCGCTCAATCCTGCCTGAAGTAAAAAGTATTATGGAAAAGTTGCAGAATAGTAAGAATGCGTTGGACATGTTTAAGCATATTGAGATTGAGTGTGATGACTTTTCTGTTTTGCAGGATATTAATATGACGAAGATTAATAAGGAATTTCATCGTTTGTCGTATCAGTTTTTTAACTGCATTGACAGATTGGAAGAGCTTGGCTGTATGCTGAAGGACATAAATCTGGGCTTGGTTGATTTTTATTCCATTGTTGACGGCAAAGAAATTTTCTTTTGCTGGCGTTTTGGCGAAGATGATATCATGCACTGGCACCGTCTTGATGTTGGTTTTCGTGGAAGAATGCATATAGCGGGTTTGTTGGGTTTGGAATCAAAGATTGAGAAATAGATTTTTATAGTGCTTGTTAATCAGTGTTTTCATGATTCCTTTGCATTCAAAGTATTCTCGTGAGAGTTCTGAAAAGATTTTTAATAAAATTAATTGGCAACAGTATTCAAAATCTACGTTTGAAAAAGCTTTGATTGAGAAAAAGCCAGTTTTTCTCGTTATTTCTGCTCCTGCTTGGTGTCATTGGTGTCACGTGTATGAGAGTGAGGATTATTTGTTTAATGAACAAGTATATCCTTTCATTAACGAAAATTTTATTCCTGTTTTTGTTGATTCTGACAAGCGTCCTGATGTGTTGAAAAAGCTTGAGGGCGGTTGGCCGTCTACAATCTTGTTGGCGCCTGATGGTGAAAGGCTTGTTGGTTTTTCAGGCCCTTGTTCTCCAAGGGAGCTTCTTGAGCATTGCGAGTTTGTTGTCAATAATGTTAAGAACAGTTCTTTCTCCACCTTCAAAAAACCATTTGTTGAAAGCATTTCTTGTTCAATTCCGGCAAAAGAAGAACTTGCAAATGTTGAAAATAATTTTTTGTCTTACATTTTTAGTATTTTTGACGAAACTTTTGGTGGTCTTCACACTCCGTCTGGTCAAAAGTTTCCTACTGGTTTGTTGTATGATTTTTTGCTTGACAAATTTGAAGAAGCTAAAGATGAGAAATATCTTCACATCGTGCAATTGACGTTCAACCATCAGTTTACTGACATTAAAGAAATAAAAACAAAGTATAGATTGTTTGATCCTATTGAGGGTGGTTTTCATCGTTACAGCACTCAGCAGGATTGGGGCATTCCTCATTATGAGAAATTGTTGCATGACCAAGCTGTTTTGATTCGTGCTTATGCTCATTTATTGAGAATTATAAATGATGAAAAAGTAAAAAATGTTGTCGATGCATCAATTAATTTTGTTCTCAGCAAATTATCATCGTCAGATGGTGGTTTTTACAACAGTCAGGATGCTGACAAAGAAGAAGCGTATTATGGCGAGGCGGATCGTTCAGTTCTCCCTCAGCCGTTTATTGACAAACTTCAGCGTGTTGATGCAAATTGTTTGATGGCAAGTACTTTGTTGTATTTGTATTCGGTTGAGAATAATGCAGAACACAAAATTCGTGCAGAAAAATGCTTGAATTTTATCAGACAAAAAATGCTGTCTGACAACGGCGCGTTTTTTTATGTTGATGACAACAAAAGTTTTTTGACTGGTTTTTCTCTTGCTAACGCGCATGTTTTGTTAACTTTTATTGATGCTTTTGAAACTCTAAAAAATGAAGAGTATATTGCTGCTGCAAAAAATATTGCAGATTTTTCTCTTAAAAATCTTGCCGGTGAAAATGGCGGTTTTTTTGACAGAAAAAGTGCTGAGATTGAGTTGTATCCTCCGAATGAAGAGAATGATTTTGAGAAATCTTATTCTGAGAATGCTTTGTTTGCTTATGCTTTTGCGCGTTTGTACAAAATAACAAAAGAAAAAATTTATCACGACACTGCATTAAAAACTATTGGCTGTCTTTTAGAACTTTCTCCGCAAAGTTTAGATGACGTTACTTATTTGTTGAAAGCGGTTAAGTTGTTAGAGAATAATTAATTCTTTCACCAC
>CAYPAC010000003.1:9946-22410 GCA_964408615.1 uncultured Methanosarcinales archaeon | reverse complement strand
GTTCATCAAATATCAATAGGTTAGCCATACTCGTGCCATTACTGTTATTGTGCAGAATTAATACATACCGCTCTGAATTGGCATGATTGTTTTAGTTTTTGTGTGCGTGTTTTTGATATCATTCAACTTCAACAAGTATCTTATTTTTTCCAACTTTTGAAATTAGGACTGCTTCGTTGCCTTTGAGGTGGAGATTTTGTTCTATGTCTGTGGGGATGCGTAGAACTGTTCCTCTGGCACTTTTACTTAGTTTTCTGTGAAGCTTTAACTGTGCTCCCCATGTTCCGAGTTTTTGAGCAGCTCGAATCATTCTTTTACCTTGCTCTTCATCAATGAATTCTTCGCCGCAGTTTGTGCAGCGTTTTCCTTTTACAACAAAAACATAACCGTCTAAATCATTTGTGACATCATCTACTTCAACAACATTTCCTTTCTCGCAAATTGGGCATTTTTTCATTTTCTTTTTCCTCCTTCTGAGCCTGTGATGCATAATAGTTCGTTTTCGTCAGTGTAATAAACAGTGATTATTTGAAACAATTGTTTTTTGGTCTTACTTTTTTTTGTGGCTGAAGCATTTTGTTCAAATATTGTTTTTGGGTTCTGTTTTTTTTTACTTCTTGTGAACATGTATTATCATTTCGTTGTTATTGATTGGCATTATTTCTGTAGTCATGTTTTTTTTCCAGTTTTCTGTCAGTTCTTTTGGGAAGCGTATGAAGAAGCTTCTGCCGTCGTAATTTATTGCCCGTTCGAATTTCACTTTTGTTTTGTCTTTCATTGCGCCGACTAATAAGAGAAGTTCCTGAAGTTTTTCTGCTTGTTTCGCATTTAACAATTCTTTACTGCATTTCGGGCATTTTGAAGCAGTTATGTGCAATGTTAGTTCTCCGCCTGGAAGCTGAAAATCTGTTTCCACTTCGTTCATTTTCTTTTTGCATCTTGTGCAGAAGGCAGGTTTTTCAAATGCTTTTTCTTCTATTTCAAGCTTTATTTCTTCGCCTTCCAAGTCATCCTGTTTAAGTTCTTCTAATTCCATTTTCATCTCCATTTCTTTGTTTTGTACAGTTTAATCTGCCATTCTGATGATGGATACGCAGTTATTATCTCAGCAACACCTTGTTCGCAATCAAATACAACAGTAATGAACCGCGTATCTTTTCCAATGGCGATGTATCGCCTGTATTTTGTCTTGCTTGCATAATGTTCGCCAAGCAAAACATTTTTTATTTCTTTTATTCGTATGCCGTGTTTGGTGTGTATTTTATAAACGGTTTGTGGGCTCACTCCAACCGTTGTTATCTTCATCGTACTAATATAGTACTAAGATTATTTAAATGTTTCGCAAGCTAAATCTCAAGCGTGCTGCGTTTTTCAACAAAAACAATTAAATACCAGTTAACAAACTTTTTATTCATGCGTGATTATTTGAAACGATTGTTTTTTGCGTTTAGCCCAAAGAATCTTCATGACAGAACTCAGCAGTCTTTTAGAAAAAATCTTTTTTTCTTTTCAAAATCACTATTTTTTGCTTTCATCATCATGGGTCTTTTTTATATTCCGACTCTTGTTCGTTTGCCTGCGTATTTTGACCAGCAGATGTCTAAGTTTAAGTCTTTGTCGATTGACAGTAATTTTTCTGTTACTTTGCCTGTTTATTTTCCCGAGCGTGACGGATTAATTATCATTGATACTACTGGTTTGCATACAAAGCCTAAGTATGAGCGTTTTTTGGTAACTCGTGAAGGTGTTCACTTTAAGCTTTTTAGGGAGCCTCATTTCATCAAGTCCGAGAGTTTTAAGGAAGTTTTGTCTCATAAGGAGCGTTTTTCTATGTTGTTCACAACTATTCTTGTTTTGTTTTTGCCAGCGCTTGTTTTTTGGTCTTACTTTTTTTTGTGGCTGAAATATTTTGTTCAAATATTGTTTTTTGGCTCTGTTTTTTTCACATTGTTTGACCTTACTCATTGGCGTAGGAAGTGGAAGGAATTTCTTAATATTGCTGCAATTACATCTTCAGTTCCTGTTCTTCTTGAAGTCATTTCTCTTCCTTTTGGCACTGCATTTCTTCTTCCTTTTATAGAGACTATTGGCAGTGATGTTTATGTTGTTCCTCTTATTCTTCATTCATTGTTAATAATTTTATTGGCGTTCATTGTGCACAGGGTTGGTAGGCATGTCCGTGAGTAATCCTCGCCAGACAATTGTTGTTTCGTGCAGGGGCAGTGCAACGATTTTTGGCAGGATTCATGAGCTTGATGAATTGTTTCCGACAGAATGGCACACCCCTTTGTCGAAGGAAAAAATGTTGTACGGCATCGTTCTCCCTAAAACGCATCACACTGCTGAAATAATTCGTTCGTCAAATGTTTTTGCAATAAACTTTCTCTCTTTCGACCACAAAGACGCAGTTATTAGAATCCGCAAACATCTCGGCGGCACTATGGACAAGTTCCTGCTGGCTGGTTTCACAAAAGTTGAGTGTGAAAAAATTGATTGTTCAAGAATTTCAGAAGCTATTGGTTTTCTCGAGTGTGAAGCCCAACAAATAATTGACATTAGCGACCATCTTTTTGTTGTTGGCAAGGTTGTTGCTTCAAAAATAATTCACGAACACGCAAGGCGCTTGTTTCATATTTCTGGCGAAGATTACACGACGACAATTAAATAGTTATTTATTGTTTTTTTGAAGACTCAACAATTTTCTTTTCATCGTTCTTAACTTTTCTCTCAAGTTTTTTAATGTCTTCGTCAGGCGGCAGTTCTTCTGGTTTTATGTCGCGTTTTGATAATAATTTACGCACATCAGAATTGTTTCTCACGTGTTCCTTTGTTATGTTTCGTTCTCCAGATAAATCATCTCTTTTGACATTAAAATTAGTGATTTCTGTTGCCAAATTTTTTGCAGTAATTGTGATTGTAGGCAAAAAATCTGCCAATGGCTTGTTCTCCGGAATATTCAACTTCTTTTTCATCACCGCAGTTGAAAATCCGCCAAAAAGTGCTTCATCTCCTTTGCTTCTTATTCTGGCAAAACCTTCCTCGTTCACACCGCGTTCATAAATAAGTTTTGACAATTCTGTTTCAGAAGCGACAAGTTTTTGTCTTGCATTTAATCTTTCAACAAGTGCAATTCTTTGTTCGATAATTTCTTGTTTTCTTGTTTGGACAGCAAAATAGCTTTGCGCAAAAGCAATCTCTTTTTTTCTTGAATCGCCATTTTGCGCAATAAGATAACAAGCATAGCGAGTGAGCATACAGTCTTCAATTTCTTTAGATGCACCTTTGGGCATAGGTATCGTTTTGTTGATGTCAACAAAATGATCTGATATCTTCTGTCCTGATTTTTCACACGCAATTTTTGCTTTCTCAATAACATGAGTAAAATTTCTCCACTCGTCATAGTCTAACAATTGTTGCAAATCCCTCGCAAACCAGAATTCAATGCCTTCATTATTATGCGCAGATTCTTCAAATTTTTTTCGTAATGTAGTTATGATCTCTCGTTTCATAAACAAACATAAAGACGTTTCTCTTTAAATAGTCTGTGTGGGTGTTTGTCCAATGTCCAGTGCTGTCTGGAGAAGATTATACGACGACGATAAAATGATTATTCCTTTCTTATTTCTTTCAGGTCTAATCTTCCATGCCAGATTTCTTCAAGCCAGTGGTCGTCCATGTAGTAGTCGTGCGGAAATCCTGATATTCTTTGTTTGTTTAGGCCGTACATTACTTTGTTAACAGTTTTATCAATACCGTCCATTTCGCTTTGTTCATTAAATCCTGCAAAATAAGGTCTCACAGATTTTAATGTTTCAACAATGTGTTGTGCTTCTGGTCTTGACAACCGCATTAGTTTTGTGAAATATTTTTCGACAACTCTTACTCTATAGGAGGGATTTCGTGCAATGAGCCTGCACAATTCTTTTGTTAATCTTTGTGATGTTTGCGGAAATCCTTTTTGTAAATGGTTCATTTGTTGAAGGTTGTTCCACAAATCGTGACTGTTGTCCAAGAAGTATTCAATGACGTCAAATATTTTTTCTTGAAATTCTTTTTGAACTTGGTCAACAACTTCTGTTTTGATTTCTTCATCACTTTTGCCGTCGCGCCTGTGTTCAAATTCTTTTCGGATTTTAATCTCGTGTTCGTACCAGAATTTTGCAGATGGTGATAAAATTTTGTGTTCTTCATATAGTTTTGTTATGCTTTGGTCAGATGCAATGTCGCACACGAATTCGTATGTTTCTGGTTCATTGAAAAGTCCTTTGTATGCAAGTATTGTATATGCCAAAACTCTGTCTTTTTGTTCTTTTTCAGGATTGAGTGCAACAATTCTCATATCCTGCTTTCTTGCCGGCAGCGCTCTCCAAGCTAATTGATTAAGTGCTGCCCAGTGCACGTTTGCCATCATTGACGTTTCTCCACCGGCTGTTTTCCACAAAAGTTTGTAAACAGCATCATCATGTTGTGACATTGGCGCCAAGAATTCTATTGCTTCAATCTGTTGTTTCATTCCTGCTGATTCAATGAATGCCATTGGAAGAAATCCTGCGCGTGCCTGTGCTTCATCAGAGAGTGCATTCATGCTTGCTTTAGCAGACTGTTTGGCTGATGTTATTGCAGGGTTCTTGCCCTCAACGATTTCTATCAAAGATGTTTTGAGCGGTTCATACATCTTGTGTTTTTCATCAGCAATTATTGTTCTTATTGCAGTGTCTCTGTAGAACAAACTCTCAACCAAAGATTCCGCGTTTGCAGATGAAACATATTCTTCGAGTTTTTTGTTTGCATCCATTTTTAGTATACAATAACTGTTTACATTTAAATGTTGTCTATACAACATAAATCTTTATATAATATTTCTTCACGCAGGTGCTTCATGGCAGTTATTGGCAAAGAAGCCCCTGATTTTGAAGCAGATGCATTTCAGGATGAACAAATTAAGAAAATAAAGCTCTCAAGCTTTCGTAGTAAATGGGTTGTTTTGGTTTTTTATCCTGCTGATTTTACTTTTATTTGTCCGACAGAATTGGAAGATCTTGCAAATAATTATGATGCTTTCAAAAAAGAAGGTGCAGAAGTTCTAAGCATCAGTACAGACACTGTTTTCGTTCACAAAGCATGGCATGATAATTCTCCAACAATTAAAAAAATTACGTTTCCAATGATTGCAGATACAACAGGTAACATTTGTAAATCTTACGGAACATATATCGAAGACCAAGGGCTTTCTTTAAGGGGCAGTTTTATTATTGACCCTGATGGTATTTTGAGAGCTTTTGAACTGCATGACAACAGCATTGGCAGGAGTGCTGAAGAATTGTTACGTAAACTTCAAGCCGCAAAATTTGTCAAGGAGCACAAGGGAGAAGTTTGTCCTGCTAACTGGAAGCCTGGCAAAACAACTTTGAAGCCAGGGCTTGATTTGGTTGGAAAATTATAACGGAGGAAAAAAATGACACACACATTGCCACAACTTGGATATGAATATAATGCACTGGAGCCTTTTATTGATGAGCAGACGATGAGGATTCATCACACTAAGCATCATCAGGCGTATGTTGACAAACTTAATGCAGCATTGCAGAATTTTCCTGATTTGCAGACAAAAACTGCAGAAGAGCTTGTTGCTAATCTTGATTCTTTGCCTAAAGAAGTGCAGGAAGCTGTTGAAAATCACGGTGGCGGTCACGTGAATCATTCTTTTTTTTGGCAGATTTTGAAGAAAGATGTTCAACAAGGTGGTGAAATTGTTGATGCAATTAACAAAAAATTTAAGAGTTTTGACAAGTTTAAGGAGGAATTTACTGCTGAGGCTCTTGGTCGTTTTGGCAGTGGCTGGGCTTGGCTTGTTCTCAGCAAGGGCAAATTAAAAATTGTCAGCACCCTTAATCAGGAGAGCCCTCTGACAAAAGGCAAGATTCCTTTGTTTGGCGTTGATGTTTGGGAGCATGCTTATTATTTAAAGTATCAAAATCGTCGTGCAGAATATGTTGAAGCGTTCTTCAATGTTATAAACTGGGAAAAGGTTAATGAACTTTTTGTTGCTGCAAAATCTGCATATGGTGTTGTTAAAGAAACAGCTGAAGAACCAGCGCCCGAGCCTGTTCAAGAGCCTGTTCTGCAGGAAGAGCGTGTTGTTGAGGCTGTTCAGCAGAACTAGAATGTTTTGTCTTTAAGGGCGTTGTTTATGGCGTGTTCTATTTCGCTCATTTTTTCATAATTTTTAAAATACCATTCATCTATTTGTTCTAATTCTTCAACAATTGTTTCTTTCTTTATTTCTTCTTTTTCATTTGTTTTTAGAAATTCATTTCCTGGATGGTATTCCCGCAGTCCCAGTTTTGTCATTAATCCATCGAGATATTCGAGTGCTGCGTGCTTTTTGTTTTCTGGAAACAGTATTGTTATTTCAAGTCCTTTTGGTCCGAAATATCGCCTCCAAGTTTCTGGCACGTATCTTGTTGGGAGGTAAACATTTGTTTGTATGGCAGTTTGTTCATCTGTGGTGTTGTCTTCATGTGAAAAACTGAATCTGAATATTTCTTCGCCAAAATATTGTTCATCACTTTCAGCACTGTCTGCCATCTGTGCCGCTGTGTGCTTGAATTCTTCAATATCTGTCTGAACCTGTGCTGGAATAATGATTGTTGTTTTGTTGTCTTTGTTGAGCACGAATCTCATTTTTTTCACGCTTGTTTTTTCGGAAACTGCACGTCTTTGAGTGCTTTATTTATGTCTTTTTCAAGTGCGCGTTGTTGTTCGCATTTGTTGAAGTACCATTCTATGATTTGGTGGTAGCTTGCTTCGTGTTCTTGTGGTTCGGTTTCTTTTGGTTTGGACATTTCTGTGATTGGCAGTTTTTGGAAAAAGCTTTCGAGCAGTGCGCGTGCTTCTATGTCGTTGTCATTTGTGTAGTTTATGTTTATTTCAAGTCCTTTTGGCCCCAAGTATTGTCGTAGTGTTGTTTGTTCTTCTTCAGATGGCTGTACTATCCTAATATATAGTGCGCTTTTTATGCGCGGTTCTGTTCTCATAAGCATTCTGTAATCAAAACTTTTGTCTGCATATTCATTGTATCTAAACTCTGGAAAATATTGTTGTACTGCTTCTTTGAATTTTGCAAGCGACAGGTTGACTTGCACAGGGACTCTTATGCTTGTTGTTGGTGTTTTTGTGTTTTTGATAACAAAGCGCATGTTTGTGCTTAACAGTGTTTTATATAAAAACTTTTGTGCAACTACTATTGGATAGCGAAAATTTAATATAATAGTTCTGCAGTCACTATATATTCATGGATGCTGTCATGGCTGAGCGTGTTAACAAGCTTGCGCGCTCTTTGAAGGATTTACATCTTGCATCAACATTTGAAGAGGCGTACCTGCGTGCTGAGGAGATTTTGTCAGGCAGTTCTCAGCAAAATTCTGATGAAAAAACCCTTGGTGAATTAATGTCTGAGCCTAAATCTGAGCTTAAACATTCTGAGCTTAATGCTCCTGTCGAAGAAATTTTTATTGAGCCAAAGCAGGATTCTTCTAATCCACCGTCTGAAACACAGTAATTAACATAGCCTTTCAAAGACACAGTTTTCATCAAATATGTTGAAATATATACTCCAGTTCCGCAATGTTTATATATTGTGTGACTACTACACACTCACAACAACTACTCGAGGGGGTTGAAAAACTATGAAAAACAAAATATCCATTATTTTATTGGCTCTTCTTGCCGTGCTGTCTGCAACTGCAGTTTCAGCACAATTAACCGTGTCAGACGTGACATTTGGTGATGCAAGCCAAGAGCGCAACGAAAATGTTTCAAGAACAATAACTGTAACGAATCCAGGAATAACTGCGGTTTCGTTTGATACAGTAACATTTACCGGTGTAAGCAGTGGCGTTGTTACGCAATATAACTTCTTGATAACTGCTGTTACACCAGGTACTGGCGTTACAAGTACTTTAGCAGTTGCTAATGGTGTGTTATCTGGAAGCGCAACATTAGACCAGAATGAAGCGGTAACATTTAACGTACAAGCATTTGTTCCGAAAGGACATTCTGCTGTTGATTCAAACTTTGCAGAAACTCCATTGCAAATAGCAACTGTTTCAGCATTAAGTGGTACAAATTCTGTAACAACAACTGCCGGCAAGGTTTCAATGCAGGCAAAGAACAAGCTTGAGGTTGATGACATGACTTTGGTTGTTAATGGTGAGTCTCAGAGTGTGTCGAACAATGAGCGTGTTGATAACTTGAAGCCAGGCGATGTGCTTGAGCTTGAGGTTGTTGTTAAGAACCAGTTCAGCGACCGTTCTGATGTTGATACTGAAATTGAAGATGTCCTTATTGAAGTTTTGTCAAGTGATCTTGACGAGCTGGATATTGATGAAGAAGAAGATGTTGGCACTTTGAGTGCAAAGAGCGACGACAGTGCAACTTTCCGTTTTGATGTGGAAGATGACACTGATGATTCAACATACACTTTGACTATTAAAGTGAGTGGTGTTGATGAAAATGGTGCAAAGCATGGTGAAGTACAGACTATTCGCTTGAAAGTTGAGCGCGAAACTCACGACCTTGCTTTTAAGAGAATTGACGTCGTGCCTTCAACTGTTGAGTGTGATGGCTCCCGTCTTGTTACTGTTGATGCAACTGTAACAAACATAGGCAAGCGTGATGAAGATAAAATGGTTGTTCAAGCTGATGTGCCTCAGCTGAAGTTCAGCAAGAAAATTACTGATTTGAAGCTTAATGACGGCCGTTCAAAGACTGTTCAGTTCCCAATCGAGGTTCCTGAAGATGCGTCTGCAGGAACTTATCGTGTTGAGCTGACAACATTCTTTGAGAACACTATCAAAAGCCAGTCAAAGTCAGTCAGCTTTGTTGTTGACAAGTGTGAAGAGGAAGTTGAGGAAGAGCCAGTGGTTGCTCCGCCAGCTCCTGTCGTAACACCTCCAACACCTGCACCTCAGCCAGTAACACCGCCAGCACCACGTGTAAGTGTTAGCCCGAAATCTTTTACTGACTCGACAGTATACATTTACCTGTTGGCAGGAGCAAGTGGTTTCTTGTTCCTCTTGCTGTTGGTAACACTTGTTGCACTCATGTCACGCAGACGACGTGATGATGAATAAATTTTTTATTTTTTTCTTCTTTTTTCATAATTCTTTTATATTCTGACAATTTAACATAATGTATGATTCCTTTTTATCGTCAGCAAACTGAATGGACTTGTGGTGTTGCATGTGTTCGCATGGTTCTTGCTTCTCAGGGTATCAAAAAATCTGAAAAAGAGCTTGCTAAGTTGTTGAAAACAAATAAGAATAAACTTGGCACATTACATCGTGAAATTGCGCGTTTTTTTGAGGATTTGAAGCTGAATTATGTTGTGATGAGAAACTCATCAATTTCTGACTTAAAACACTTTCAAAAGCAGAAGTATTGCATTATTGTTGGTTATTTCCTTTTAGAGCATAATTGCGGTCATTATGCTGTTGTCAAAAAAATAGGTGGCAAAATACATCTTATTGACCCTTGGTATGGCCCTAAGCATTCTTACAGTATTAAAGAGTTCAAAAAAATCTGGTATGATGGTGAAGGTGAAAAGCAGTGGTTTGTTGCTGTTAAGAACTAAGCTGTATGTTTGCTTTTGTTGAGTATTCAAGGTCAGAAGCAATGATTGTGAGTGTTGCTGTTGTAAATCCTTGTTCTGGTGTTAGTGTTACTTTGCTTCCAGAAACTGATGTTTTTGCACCTTCAGAAGAACTTGCTAAATACACTAACTCATCTTCGTCCGTGTCTGAAAAGTAGGGTGCAAAATCAATTGTTGTTTCTTCTTGAAGAGTTATTTTTTGTGGTTCTCCTGTCCACACAGGTGCATGATTTGTTTTTTTGCTGTAATATGTGATTTCGTTTATTGTGAGTTGTCCATTCTGCACTTCAGCGTTAAACACAACATTTTTGCTTCCCAGTACAGGGAGCACGCACGTGTCAAGGCATTCATTTCTGAATGTTGTTGCTTTTAGTTTTTCTGTATCAAGAACTAATAATTTTCTGCCGTCTATTTCTGCAAATAATTTCGCATTGCCTGTTACTTTGCCGCTGACTGCCAGTGAGCTTGGAACTGATTTTAGTTGAACTGCTTGTGAATTAGTGTAAGAAAATGCAATATTTACTGCTTGTGTTGTTTGTTCCTGAAAAACAGCCAGTCCTATGATTCGCGGATTGATAAAAATAATCGTGCTGACAATAACAATAACAACAGCGATTGCAATTATGTTTGTCGGACTCATCGTGTCTTGTTTTAAGTCCTGCAGTGAGTGATATGCTTCAACAATCTGCTGATAAGCAACTTCTTTATGTATCTGTTCAAGAGAAGATTCGTTTATTTTATGATAAAACGCGTATAGTTCTTGATATGTTTTTTCCGCCGTGGGCGTATTGTGGTCTGCAACAGAACTTTTGAATGCATGATTTGTTTCAATAAATTTTTTGATGAGTTCTTTGTCTTCAGGAATCTGAATCACCTTTTATAATTATTGGGAATGCTGGTTTATAAATGTTTCTTGCCACAGATTTATAAAGAAAAAACATTAAATTTGCCGCATGAATATTGTAACAGACAAAGATGGCATTGCGTACACAACACTTGCTCAGATAGGCAAACCTATTGCTGCTAAGATTGCAGAGGGGCTTCAGGCAATTGTTGATTGGGATGTTGATGCCTGTTTGCCTCAGCTTGGGTTGATGCTGGTTGAAATGTTTGATGTTAGCTACGTCCGTGCTGTTCGTGCAGCAAATGCTTTAACGCTTGAAGAATTCTCGCGAAATCTTGAACAGCTTGAAGCAATTGTTGGCGTTGAAAATGCCGCAGAGATTGTCAGAAAAGGAAAGTTTCTCGAGTATAGTAATAGCACGCTCGAGAGCTATTTAAAGCTTGCAAGTGCAGCTGCACACAAGATGAAGACTGTTTCTGCGGGTGAAGTATCTTTGTTTTATTCAATTACTTCGCTTGCCTGCGTGGTTGATTCTAATGCAAAAAAGAAATCTATAGAAACAGGTCCTCTCAACTTTAACATCCGTTATTATAAGTTGTTGCACCGGGATAATGAGCAGTCGCAGGCGTACTTGAATGCGTTAATTGATTCTGGTGCTTTGGAGGTTGGTGAGAAAGAACATTGGTGTAAGGGTAATTCTGGCAACGGTCCTCGCGGAGGGGATATTCTTAAGAAGATTGGTTTTGAATTGTTGTCGATGTTTGGAGAATTTGGTTTTCCTTCACCTCAATGTAAGTATCCGCAAGGGCAGCACTGTATTATTATTCCAGAAGAAGCTCGTCTGAACTTAAGAAAAGTTCGTGATTTTTGTGTGCAGAACATTTATGTGTCGAAAACTGCTCTTGACTAACACTACTTACTTTAGTTTGTAAATAACGTCAAGCAGTTTTCGAGCACGTCAAGAACCACTTGCTAATCAATATGAACCGCGTTATCACTTCACGCCACCTTCTTTAGCTGGTGGTTCTTGACGTTTAATCATTCTTTTTTCTCTTCTTTCTTTTCTTCTGTTGGCTGTGCTAATGGTTCTTTGCCTTCTTTTATTACTTTAACATTGATTTGTGCAATTTTTGGGTGGATTGTGTTTCCGCAGACTGTCTTTTTTTGTCGTATGCCTGGCGCTTTTTTCTTCATTCCTATTCCTTTGACTGCAAGTATTTTTTTGCGGGCAAATCCTGGCACGTCTTTTCGCATTGGAAACCCGCAGTAATCGCTTCCGCCTGTTATTGTGAGTTCATATCCTGGAAATCCTATTGTGTCTCCTTGTATTGTTTCTCCTATTTGTTTTCCAATGAGTGTTTTGGATGTTGGTTCTGCTACTTCTTTTTGTACGCATCTTCCGCCTTTGAGTCCGAATACGAGTTTAAAAGTGACCATGAGGGCTTTTTATTGTGGCGTGATTTATAAACATGTCGGATTTTTTTTTTATTAACTAAGCAACTTTAATTTTCCAGTGACTGCATCAATCTTTTCTTCTTCATCTGGTCCAATACCTAAACAAGTGGTTGTTCCTGCGGGTATTTCTGTCAGTCCTGCATCTGTTATTAGTGCTGTTATGAGTCCTGCATTGTTGGATTTTTGTATAAATTGGTGTAGTTCTTCTAAATCAGTTACTGTTAGAACTATTTTTTTCATGCCTTCTTCTTTCCATGCATCAATTTTTGAGCGCGGTGTTTTCAGCACGCACTCTACTGAAGCATGAGCAACCTGCACGGCTAACTTTCCTTTTGACAGCTTTAAATCTTTTCTTACGAGGATTGCTTGTTTGTAGGGCATGTTTTGTAGAGTAAATCACTAACTTTATAAATGCGTGCTATTTTGCGTTTTTGTATGGTTAAAGAAACAAAAAGAACTGTATTGTACGAACTTACAAAACTTTCTGGTTTTGATGGTGTTGAATTTACTGAT
>CAYPAC010000003.1:0-9936 GCA_964408615.1 uncultured Methanosarcinales archaeon | reverse complement strand
TACTGATGGTTCGCCTTCACGGCTTAATTGGCCAAATGCAGTGAATTTTGCGAATGAACGTAAAGCTATTTTGCAAAGTGTGCGTGAAGCTGTTGCGTTTCGTGTTGATTCAGGTGGTGTTGATGGTTCTGATGATTATCAAGCTACGCGGACTGGTGGCGTTTATTTTAAAGAGGGTGATACTATTTACTTGGCTGTTGATGATGTGGCTGACGATTCAAAAAACATTGTTTTGGCACGCAGTCAGGAAGGTTATTCTGCACACCAAAGTGGTAATGAATGGGTTCTTCCAAAGAAAGATAAACATATTTTTCAGTTTTTAAAGCGTGCTGAAATAACTCATAGGATTGTTGAAGTTGTTGAAAGTCCTCTTGAACTTGCAACTGTTAGAAGTGGTGGTGTTTCTGAATATGGTCAGAATGCTACTGTTAAAGTTTTGATGGGTGATGTTTCTGAACATAACGCAGCATGGTTGAAAGAGCATAATTATGGTGTGGGTAAAGTTTATACTTTACTTCCAGAATATGTTTCTAATAAAATTAAGGATGATAGAGAAGTTCTTATCCGGCCTGTTGGTCTTGACGACCTCGACGTCGATGTCATCGACCAGTTCAACGACAGCGGTCGTGCTCGCGGCAGAGTAGCCCAACGCAGCGCAAAAAATTTTTCACACGAAACAAAGGTTGGCGCAAGAAATAAATAGAAGCTTGTTTTCAACAACAACGGTCGTGCTCGCGAATAATCCACCAGAAAACTGCTCAGGAGTATTATTTCAGTATCACAGAACGATAAACATCAAGCGTCTTCTTCGCTGTCTTTTCCCATGTAAACTTTTGTGCTCTTAATTGTCCAATATGTGCCAAGTGTGCTTGTAATGCTTTGTTTTTTAGCACTGTTTCTATTGCTTTTGCTATTTCTTTTGTGTGAGATGGATTTACCAAAACTGCCGCACCATTAGCTATTTCTTTTAATGAAGAAATGTTGGAAGTTATTACAGGGCAACCGCACGCCATTGCTTCGATGACAGGTATGCCGAATCCTTCATAAATGCTTGGATAAACAAACATTTCTGCTGCTCTGTAAAACTGCACTAAATCTTTGTCTGGCACGTATCCTGTAAACAAAACATTTTCTTTTAAGTCAAGTTCTTCTATCATTTTGTAAAAATCTTCGTTCTTCCATCCTTTTTCTCCGACAATAACTAACTTGAGTCCTTTTTTTTTTACGTGCAAAAATGCTTCAACTAATCTTGTTAAGTTTTTTCTTGGTTCTATTGTGCCGACAAATAGGATGAATTGGTGTTTAATCTTGTATTTTGTTCTCAAAAAATTTTGTGCTTTTTTCTTGTCGCCTGCGCTGAATTCTTTTCCTACTCCAAGATGGATTGTTGTTGTTTTGTTTTTGTCAGTTCCTAAATACTTCATAATTTCTTTTTTTGTGTTGTCAGAGTCTGCAATGACTGCATCTGCGTTTTTAACGCTTTTTGGAATCATTTGTTGAAAATAAATTTGTTTCCATCGTGTGTGGTGTTCTGAATGTGAAAAGAAAGTCATGTCGTGAACTGTAACAACTGATTTTGTAGTCTTCAAGAGCGGTGCAACAAATCCTGGCGAGTGCAAAATATCAACTTTGTGTTGTTTCAAAAACTTTGGAAGTTTTAATTGTTCCCATAATATTCTTAACGCTTTATTTCTTGTATAATTTGGCAGTAGTATTGTTGTGAAATTCTTGTTTCTTATGTTGAAGTGTTGTGCGTTGTCTTGGTTTGCCAGAATTAAGTATTCATTCTTCTTGTCTATTCTTGCTAATTCACGTACAAGATTAACAACATAATTCCCAATGCCAGCTTTCAACTTGCTCGGTCCTAATGTGTTGATTGTGATTTTCACAAAAGTATCTTTTAAAAGGAAGTATATAAATGTGAACAGCCAAAATGTAAAACTTTAAATACTACTTATTCCTACCTTAAGTTAGAATGGCAGAAGTTGTTGTTAATGTGGGGGAGAAAGGTCAGATTTTAATACCTAAGATTCTGCGGGAGCAGTTTGGTATTCTTCCAGGACAACCAGCGATTTTGAGGGAAACAGAAGAAGGGCTTTTAGTTAAGCATGTCGAACAGGATATGATAAAATTTTTGGAAGAAATGGCAAAAAAAGCTCGTGTTGGTGCTAAAAAGATTAACTTGCATGCAATTGAGGAACAATATGAGGAAAGGGCAAGGCGGGCTGGAATTCATATATGAGTGAAAAACTGTATCTTGATTCGAACTTGTTTATTTATGCCGCGCTTAATCATGAGACATTTGGTGTTAGTGCGCGTTTGATTCTTGAGAGAGTGAAGAATGGAGACATAAATGCAGTTTCTTCAATTCTTTCGCTTGATGAAGTTCAATGGTCTATACAAAAAGCAATTGGTAAAGAAGAAGCGCATAAAGCAGTATCTTTGTTTATTGTTTTTCCAAATATTACATGGGTTGATGTTACAAAAAGTATTTTTGCAGATGCATTAAATTTTTACAAAGGCGGGTTGTTGCGTTCGCGTGATTCATTGCATCTTGCCACTATGAAGTTTTCCAACGTGTCAAGAATAGTATCAAATGATTCTGATTTCGACAAAATTAAGAATATTAAAAGAATAAAGATTGAGTGAACATTATTTTTTCTCCTCAATTTCTTTTAATAATTCTTTTAAGAACTCATCGGTGTTTTTCTCGCCGATTATTTTGTTGTCTCGCGTCCTGACATTAATTGTTTTGTTGTTCATTTCCTTTTCACCAATAACAATAATGTAGTTTACTTTTGCCAATTCTGCTTCTCTTATTTTTTTGTTCAGCGTCTCAGCCCGCAAATCACAAGTTACACGAATATATTTCTCAACTAATCTCTTCTTTACTATTTCTGCGTATTCATTAAATCTGTCAGCAATCGTGAGTATTCTGACTTGTTCTGGCGAAAGCCACAATGGAAATTTGCCGGCTGTGTGTTCTATGTAGACGCAGAGGAATCTTTCAACAGAGCCTAACAGTGCTTTGTGTATCATGACTGGTGTTTTTTTTGTGCCGTCAGCATCAGCATATGTGAGTTCAAATCTGGCAGGTTGTACGAAATCAAGTTGTTCTGTTGCACACTGCCATTGTCTGCCAAGCGAGTCAGTTACCATGACGTCAATTTTTGGTCCGTAAAATGCTGCTTCGCCTTCTGCGATAAAGTAATCCAGTTTGAGTTTTTTTGCAACATTTTCTATTATTTTTTGTGCTTTCTCCCAGTTTTTTTCATCACCAAGATATTTTTCAGGTTGGTTTGGGTCTCTGAATGATAGTCTGCATTTGAATTCCATTTTGAAAATAGCATACATTTTCTTAATCATTGTCATGATGTTTTCAAACTCATATTCTATTTGGTCCATGGTGCAGAAAATGTGGGCATCGTCTTGTGTGACCGCTCTGACGCGTGAAAGTCCTGACAGTTCGCCTGCTTTTTCGTCGCGATAGACTGTTGTTGTTTCGTAATATCGTATTGGAAGGTCCCGATAGCTTCTTGCTTGTGATGCATAGATTTGTGCGTGGTGCGGGCAGTTCATTGGTTTCATTACGAATTCGTCGCTTGTTTCTTGGCTTTTGACGAGGAATAGTTCTTTGCCGAATTTTGCCCAGTGTCCTGATACATGGTATGCTTGTGTTTTTGTTATGTGGGGTATCCATACTTTTTGGAATCCTGCTGCTTTTTGAAGGTCTTCTGATAGTTTGGCTAACTGGTCTCGGAGTATTGTTCCTTTTGGCGTGAAGAGTGGCAGTCCGCTCCCGATTAGTTCTGAGAAAGTGAATAAATCAAGCTCTTTGCCGAGTTTTCTATGGTCTCTTTTTTCTGCCTCTTCTAATTTCTTTAAATATTCTTTTAGTTCTTTTTCTGTTGGAAAGCTTGTTCCGTAAATTCTTGTTAATTGTTTGTTCTTCGCATCTCCTCGCCAGTATGCTCCTGCTAATTTCATTAACTTAAACGCCTTCACCAACCCTGTACTCATCAAATGCGGCCCTTCACACAAGTCCCAGAAGTCTTCGCCGTGATAATATACTGTTAATTCAAATCCTGCGTCTTTGAATTCTTTTGCCATTTCTGTTTTGTACAGGTTTTTTGGGAACAGTTTCTTCACATCGTCAATATTTACCACTCTTCTTTTTGACTGCAAATTTTCTTGCACGATTTTTTGCATTTCTTCTTCAATACGCGGAAAATCTGTTTCTGAGATTGGCAGGTCATCAAAGTCGTAATAAAAGCCGTCTTCTAATGACGGCCCTATTGTATTTTTTGCATCAGGATAGAGTCTTTTGATTGCGTGTGCGAGTATGTGTGCTGTGCTGTGTCTGAAGACCGCTTTACCCTCAGAAGAATCCCACGTAAGAATTTGCAGTTTTGAATCTTGCTCAATCGGTCGTTCTAAGTCCCACAATTTTTCATCAACTTTTGCCGCCAAAGCATCTGCGGCTAATCTTTTGCCTATACTTATTGCTATTTGTTTTGGCGTGCTTCCTTGCTCAAACTCTTTTACAGTCCCGTCAGGGAAGGTTATTTTGATTTTTGGCATCGCATTATCTTTTTTGAATGATGTTTAAATATGTTTTGTCGAAATCAGATTTCACTATCAAGTTCTTCATTGATTTCTTTGAGGACGTCTTCTGTTGGCAGTTTTAGTTTCTTCTTTTTATTAGCAAGATGCAAATAATTCCCTTTCGAAACCAAACTTTTTCCAGTTTTTTGTTCTATTTCTTTTCTCGTGTTGTGTGCGATTTCTCCACCTTCTTTTGCAGAGTCTTCACACTCTTCAAATCCTTGTGAATCTTTGGCTTTTGTTATGTCTGCGGTTGCTTTTTCTCCAACCATGGTTAGTATTAATTCCCAATCGGTCATGTGGTCGCGTAAGTTTTGGTTTTTCTTTGGCAGGCCTTTGAAGTCTTTATACTCTTGCACTGTTTTTCCAAAGGTCGCTTTACTTATTTCGTTAGTTAGAATGGCAAATTCTTTTTCTTCGCCGACATTTCTTTGTTTCCACTCGTCGGTTAATTCTTGTCGTATTGCAATGCCGCGAATGCGTTTTTCAACCCAGTCTTTTGTATAACCTTTCATTTGATAGTATTCTTTAGCTCGGTCTTGGGCAAGCTCAGGGTTTTCTATTTCTTGTATTCTTTCATATCCAACTTCAGCCAACCATCGTTTGAACGGTTCTGCTTTTGGTGAGGGGATAGATTGAATTATTCTGAACATTGTTTCTGTGTTGGCGCAGTCTGTTTCATAGTATTTGCCATCTGAAGCAGGTAATTTCAGTTGGTTACATTTTGTAACCACCTCAGTCCCCTCTTCAATTAATCTGTGTTTTAAAACCTTCCAATAATTGCGCGCATCAGAACTATCACTTAACACGCCAACAACATCAACAACAGAAAACCACCATTCATCATTATGCCACGCCCTTCTAATCTTCTTGTCTTCAAAAACCACCAATGCATTGTGTTTCATAATCACCACCTCGACAGAAAACGTGTTGTTTTCTCTCTTTAAATACCCTGCGTGAGCGGTTGTCCAGTGTCCTGTGGCGAAGTTTTATAAATAAACTGTGTTTTGTTCTCAAAATGCCAACCGAAAGACCGAAGTATGATCATGAGAAAATGGGCGCTATGGGGTTGTTTAATCTTTATCATAGGGCTCAGGAACAGCAATGTGTAGAAGATTTGTCGTCTTCGCACGGCAGGTGGACTGTTGTTGGTGGTTTTAGGCGGTATGATGTGGATTTTCCTTCAAGTGTAAATCTGGACACTATTGATAATGATATCGAATCAAGAATTCCAGAATCGTATGGTTTTTTTGTTAAACGAGAATATGAGAGCGGTCCTACAATGAATGTTGTTAAGGATGGCATAGTTGAGTGTCTTGATGGTTTTCTTGAGCGAATGAAAGGCGTTAACAGATTTGAATTGTTCACCGGCAAACAAAGAATTTTTGATGTGAGAGAAAAAAGTTGTATAGTTTATTGTGCATTGTCTGAACACGAAATAGCTTTGTTGTACAGAATTCTTTCAAATGAACCTGCTAAAAAGTAAATTTTATTAATTGTCACTTAGTTCTTTGCATTAATGCCCATCGAAGTCGAATTAAGAAGTTTTATTTCAAAAAACAAGTTTGAAGAGCTTTTGTTGTTTTTCAAAAACAATGCTGAATATTTGGGAGACGACAATCAGGAAACGTTTTATTTTGACAGTAAGGAAGATGTAAGAATTCAGCGCAACAATTCTTTTTCTAAAATCTGGATAAAGAAAGGAAAGATTCATGACGAGTGTAGGGAAGAAATTGAAATCCGGTTTGATAGGGATGATTTTGAAAAGGCAGAACAATTGTTTACAACTCTCGGTTTTCCAGTGCAAATAAAGTGGTTTAGGAAACGTCATTCTTTCAAATGGCAGGACATCACAGTGACCATTGATGACACGAAAGGTTATGGCTTTATTATCGAATTAGAAAAAATGTCTGATGAAGAAAACAAAGATGCCTCACTTAAATTGTTGCAACAAAAATTTGCAGAATTAAACATTCCTTTGACTGCCAGAGATGTTTTTGAACAAAGATTTCAGCAGTATAAAGAAAATTGGAAAAATATTTTGGCTGAACAACAACCTTTATAAACCTCTTCTTATTTCTGTGTTCAGGTTTCGAGAATAAATAATGGCTTCTCAGAGGTAAGGCTATGAGTATCGTTAATGTTCCAAGGTCTGATGTTATTGTTAATGTAGCTAAAGAACTGAAAAAAATGCATGAGTTTAAGCCACCGTTGTGGTCTAAATTAGTTAAAACTGGTTGTCACACAGAACGCCCGCCTGTTAATCCTGACTGGTGGTTTGTTAGAATTGCTTCTGTTATGTCTAAGCTTAATGATTTAGGTCCTGTTGGTGTTTCTAAACTAAGAACAAAATACGGCGGCAAAAAAAACAGGGGAATGGCACCTGAGCGTTTCAAAAAAGCCAGTGGTAAAATAATTCGCTTGATACTTCAACAGCTTGAAAAAGCAGGTTTTGCAAAACAGACTGCAAAAGGTGTGCACAAAGGCAGAATTCTCACTCCTAAAGGTATTGCTTTTGTTGACAAGGTTGCTTATCAGTTTATGAAGGATAATAATATTGTTCTTCCAAAAAAATTGTCTGTTCAGAAAGAAAATTCTCAGGGAACTGTTGGTCCAAATCTTGCTGAAGAACAAACTTCTGTTCCTGAACCAAAGCCGAAAAAGCCTCGTGCTCCGAGAAAAAAGAAAGAAGCCGTTGTTGAGGTTGTTAAAAATGAATGAGCTCGAGGCATTGAAGCGGAAAAAGCTTGAAATGATGCAGCAACAATATTCTGCAACTCTTGAATCTCAAATGCAGGAAGAACAGCAATTGCATCAGCAAATAGCTCAATTAGAGTTTGCTATGAAGCAGATGATGTCTTCAGAAGCTTTGCAAAGGTATGGCAATGTCAAGCTTGCACATCCTGAAAAGGCATTGCAGGCGTTAGTTGTTCTTGCTCAGGTAGTTCAGCGTAATCATGGAAGGATTGATGACAAAACATTAAAGAATGTTTTATCTCAATTAAGCAATAAAACTGAAACAAGGTTGAATCTTCATGGCGCGATATAAGCATATTTCGAGAAAAAAACGATTGGCAAAGCGCGGCAGACAGACACGCTGGGCTCCTTTTTGGACTGTGCCTAAAATTTACGGCAAAGGCAGAAAGGTTCATCCAGGCAGGCATACTGCTGTCAAGCGTTCTTGGAGAAGAACAAAATTAAAGGTATAACATGGCAGCTCTTGAACGTACGTACACAATTCCATTGAGAAAAGAATGGCTAAAGGCTCAGAAATACAAGCGTGCAAAAAAAGCAATTGCTGGTTTGAGAAAGTTTTTACAACGCCACATGAAAAGCGAAAATATTCTTTTAGGCACACACTTGAACCTTGAGATTTGGAAGCACGGCATTCGCAATCCTCCGTCGAGAGTTAAAGTGAACGTCACCAAAGATGATAAAGGTGTTGTAAAAGCTGAATTGTTTGGAATAAAAGTTGAAGAACCTAAAAAGGAAGAAACAAAGAAGGAAGAAGTTAAGAAGGAAGAAAAGAAAGAAGAAGCTGTAAAGCCTGTTGAAGCAAAGCCTGCAGAAACTCCAAAAAAGAAAACTGTTAAAAAAGTTTCTGAAGAGAAAAAATAAGAATCATGATGTTTCGCGACAGAAATAAAATAGATGAAGAAGATACCTCTGAACAAATATATAAGAAAACAAGTGATTTAAACGTTAAACACTTTTCAAGATATGGCGAATTTTTGGTGTCATTTGAGCTTTCTAAGTACGGTTGGAATGTTTACAGTCCAATGTATGATGAATATATCGACATAATTGCACATAAATATTCCTGTTCTAAATGTGGAAAAAACTGAGAAATAACTCCTTCTTTAACCTGTATTAAATGCCATAAAGATTTTTCAAAAACGCAGAAGAGCAGTATAATCCCGATTAAAATATGCAATAAATGTAAAACTCAATATGAAGGAAACATCACAAAATGCAAAAAGTGCAATGCTTCAGGTTCTGAACATTTCACTAACATTCCAACTTGTGATAAATGTCGTAGTGAAGTAAAAATAATTAATTTTGTTTGTAGTTGTGGAAATACCAAGTACAACACTAAATTCAGAACAATACAAGTTAAATCATCCAGAGTAGAGTATAAGGATGGAAAATCAAAAAACACATATGCCATAGACCATAAACCGAGAGACATAATAAGTTGCCAACACCATTTCTTTGTATGGTGTTTAATAGATGACAATGACAAACCACATTTTTTAATAATGTCTGTTAATGATTTTGTTAAAACTATGGGTAACTCAATGAAAGGAATATCATTCTTAAAAGACCAAGACAGACAACATTTCAGGTCTAAAGCTTTTGTAAAATGAGCTAAAGTTCTGAATAAATTTGATTTATTAGAGTAATAAATCAACTCTTGTGTAGAGTATTGTTTATATAACTCCTTTTATTGAATACTTTAGAAGGTTTAATCTTTATCTTATCAACGTCATTCTTATTTAACGTAATTATTTCTTGTTTTCCGTCTTCACCTAATCTTTTTTGTTTCAGATACTCTTTTAATCTTTTTTCTCCTAATTTAACATAAGCAGGAGTTATATCTATTCCAATACTGTTTCTTCCATTTTTCATAGCCACTAAAGAAGTTGTGCAACTGCCTGCAAAAGGGTCTAAAACAGTATCTCCTTTGTATGAATAAAATTTAATTGCCATTTCTGGTATGTCTTCTGGAAATGGTGCAGTATGTCCAACTATGTTCTTGTCTCCAACTATCTTTATTACTGGTGTAAATGGAACTATGTCTTTTCTCCATTTTTTCTTTAAACTTTCATCAATGATGTTCTCTTCTATTTGTCCTTCTTGCATCATTATTGACCGAGCAGAAAATCTTTTTCCTCTATTTCCCTCACTTCTTTGAGAACATTTTTCGTTATTGCATTCCCAGCTTTGAACATTTATTTCTGATTGACTATTGTTTTGAACATGATTAGAGCCGCAAACGGGGCAAGGTAACCTATCTTGGTCTAAAATATGCTTATGAAAAATTAATATGTGTTCATAAGAATTTATAGGATATTGATAAAAAGGGAATTTGGTAACCCCATTCATGTGTCTGTAACTTTGGGGTTCTCCCTTATCCCAGATGTAATCGTCAACAAATTCAAAGCCTATTTCTTGACACATTACTGTGAATAAAGAACCTAATGGAACCCGCCTCAAAGTCCAAGGTTGTTTACCGACCTTACATTGAACATCTCCAACATTCAAAACAAAAACACGATGATTATCTAAAACTCTGAACACATGTTCAAAAATTTTCTTCATATCTTCTAA
>CAYPAC010000002.1:20825-28509 GCA_964408615.1 uncultured Methanosarcinales archaeon | reverse complement strand
ATGACAAATACCCGTCATTACATTCTCAACAGGACATTTTAACAAATTCTGTTTTTCACCAACACCAAAACCAGTCACGCGCCACTCATTATGAGAAGCGGCCCTTGGCACACGCATTTTTTTTTTTTGATACACCATTAAAGCCGCAAGAATGTCAACAAAACTAACAATGCCAACCAACTTTCCAGACTTATCAACAACAGGCATCCTGTCAACACCTCTCTGAACCATTCTTGCAATAACACTGCCAAGAGCGTCATTAGAACTACAAGACACAGGCTTGCGCGTCATAACATCAATAATCCTAACATTCCTGTAAAACTCCCTTAATTCATGAATAATAACCTTTGCGCGAACAACACCAACAATTTTATCATTCTCCCGCACAGGCAAAGCCCGAGTATCAGCCGCAGACATTAAGCGAACAATATCAGCTAATTTTGAAGACGAACTCAATAAAGGCACGTGCTTAAGCGCATGCCTTATTTTTGTTTTTGCAGGATCAAAACGAGAACGCAACAATTCTTTCTTATCAGCAAAACCCAAGTACTGTTTTCCGTCAAAAATCAATGCAAACGTAGCATCTTTCTTTTTAATTACGCCAATAAATGATGCAACAGTATCCTGAGCATCAATCTTTGCAAAATTAGTGTACAATAAATCACCTGCAGTAACCATAAACTGTTCTAAAAAATTAATGTATATAAAAGTTTTTATCAGAAAACAATTTCAAGTCTGATTTAGCCATCAATTCCACAAGCTCATGAAACTTTGTTTTCGGCTCCCAGCCAAGATGTTCCTTTGCTTTTGAAGCATTACCCTGCAGGAATTCAACTTCTTTACGCCTAAACAAAGCAGGATTAATAGTAATTATTTCCCGTCCATTGAACAACACTTTTTCATCAGCACCGATTCCTTTAAAAGTTATAGGCATGCCGAGAGCAACACCGGCAGTTTCAATAAACTCGCGCACAGTATGTGTTTCTCCTGTTGCAACAACATAATCCTCAGGTTTTTCCTGCTGAAGCATCAAATACATTGCTTCAACATAATCACCTGCAAAACCCCAGTCACGCTTGGCATCAAGATTGCCCAATTCAAACCTGTCCAAAAAACCAAGTTTTATTTTTGCAAGATTGCTTGTTATTTTTCGCGTCACAAAATTAAAACCCCTTCTTGGGCTTTCGTGATTAAACAAAATGCCCCCAACAGCAAAAATCCCCTGCGCGCGAAATGATTTCAGTTGTTCATGCGCCCAGCGCTTTGCCTCACCATAAGGACTGGCAGGACAAAACGGAGTTAATTCATTCTGCGGAGGCAATGCAGTTCCAAACATTTCACTAGTTGATGCCTGATAAAATTTTGCTTTAGGAGCATGCTTGCGAATTGCTTCCAACAATCTAACAGGACCTGCAGCATTTGTTTCCCAAGTAAAATTCGGCTGAAATTCAGAAATCTTAACATCAGACTGGGCCGCAAGATTATACACTTCATCAGGCTGAAATTCTTTAACAGCCTCATTCAAAGAATGACCATCATTCAAGTCCCCGCAAACAAGCGTTATTTTGTTTTTTAGATGCTCTATATTTGTAAAATTAGGCACGCTGGTTCTTCTATGCATGCCCAACACTTTGTAATCCTTTTCAAGCAATAATTCAGCAAGATAAGAACCATCCTGGCCAGTAATTCCGGTAACAAGTGCTTTTGTCATTTTTTTCTCCTTCTTTTTGCAGACGACAAAACTTCATATGGTTTCTCGCCTAAAAAATCATCTTTTTTAGGCAATGGCTTTTCAACAGACCAAACCATGCTTAAAACAATACTCCAAACATTAAGCATAATCAAAAAAATGAACACTGTGATGTGTTTAGCAATAATAAAAATGTAAACATTATTAGCCAAAGCCAAAGCAAGAAAAATAATCATTGCAGGCCAAGCCCAGCCACTATTGTTCTTCCAACCTTTCAGAATAATTAAAGCAAACAACAACAACAGCAAAAGAAAAACAGTCTCTGAAAAAGAATTCAGTTTATTCCTCATCAAAAAAATAATCAAGATATTAATGAAAAGAACAACAAAACCAAAAAATACTCTTCCAGCACTCATGCAAGCGTCATTATAGACAGGTTATTTAAAGCTAACGGATTTTAGAATTCTTCTCCTTCAAGAGTTTTGAGAAAACCTTTTCTTTTCAGCACATCAACCTGAATAGGCTTGTACTTAAAAATAACATCACCCTTCTCATCACCACTTAATTCCCAAGGCTCAATCAACAAAACATCACCATCTCTAACCCACAACTTTCTTTTAAGACGGCCGGGAATGCGGCAAATACGAACTTTGCCATCCATGCACCGAACTTTCATACGAGAACCGCCAACACGCTGTTCACAAATGCCAAGCACTTCTTTACCGCGAGGAAACCTCGTGCGGAAAATATCTGCCTGTTCAGCCTGCTGTTGTTGCGCAAATTCTTCTTTACGACTCATTCAGCACAACAAAATGTTCTTTATATATAAGCATTGCGACAACCTGAATGTTTCGTGCACAACCTTTATAACTAATTCTTAACGGCAGACCGTTGATGAACATACTCGTCACAGGCGGAGCAGGATTTATAGGAAGTAATTTTATCAAACTGTTATTAAAAGAACATCCAGAACATGCCATAATTAATTTAGATGCATTAACTTACGCGGCAAGCAAGCAAACAATACTTGAATTTTCACAAAATTATCCACGCTACCAGTTTGTTTATGGCGACATAACCAACCAAAAACTTGTTGAACAAATATTAAAAGGCGGACAAGTTGATGTCATTGTTAATTTTGCAGCAGAAAGCCACGTAGACAGGTCAATACAAAGCGCACAACCATTCATAAGAACAAATGTTGAAGGAACGCGCGCGTTATTAGACGCGGCACGGATAACTGGAACAAAAAAGTTTATGCAAATATCAACAGACGAAGTGTACGGCACGGCAAACGAGGGAGTATTCACAGAAACAACAATATTAAATCCAAGAAGTCCTTATTCTGCATCAAAAGCAGCAGCAGAACATCTTGCAAACTCATATTTTATAACATACGGATTGCCAGTTCTTATTACAAGAAGCTCAAATAATTACGGAGCGTACCAATTCCCAGAAAAATTCATACCTGTAGCAATAACTAATTTAATTGAAGGAAAAAAAATACCAGTCTATGCACAAGGAAAAAACGTAAGAGACTGGCTACACGTCGAAGACAACTGCAAAGCAATATTATCAGTGCTGGAAAAAGGCAAAATTGGAGAAGTGTATAACATAGGCGCAAGCGGAGAAGAACACACAAATATAACAGTAGCAAGAATGATAGCAACAGCATTCGGCAAAGGAGATGACGCAATAGAATTTGTCGCTGACAGACCAGGACACGACTTCAGATACGCACTTTCCTCAGAAAAAATAAAAACAGAATTAGGATGGAAACCACAAAAAACATTTGAAGAAGGGCTAAGAGAGACAATACAGTGGTACAAAGAAAATGAAGAATGGTGGAAACCGTTGAAACAGCGAGTGCTTTAAAAAGAACAATAGTTATTCTAATTAAATGAAAACATTCTTCATCCATGCAACAGCACAAGAAGATATCAAACTAACAGAAGAAGCACTAAAACAACTACCAAAAAAAATAGGCATTGTCACAAATGCACAACACATTGCAAAACTGTCAGAACTAAAAAAACAATTACCCAACTCAATTATTGCAGGACAAGTGTTAGGTTGCAGAGCAGACAATGCACAACGAATAACAGAACAAGTTGATGCATTCTTATTTATCGGAGGCGGAGCATTTCACCCGTTATTCGTAGCAGTCAAAACACAAAAACCAGTATACTGCTGGAACCCTGCAGACAAAATGTTAACAAAAATAACACGACAACAAATAGAAGCATACAAACAAAACAAACAAAGACAGCTTAATATATTCTATGCGGCGCAAACAATCGGTGTTTTAGTGACGACAAAACAAGGACAAAGCGACAACAAGATTAATGTGCCATCGACAAATTTAAAAATGAAACAACCATTGCTATTTTCAAAAAGAAAAGACAAAAAATATTATTTATTTGCATGCGACACATTAAACATTAATGAATTTGAAAACTTTCCATTCATTGACTGCTGGGTCAACACAGCGTGCAGTCGAATAACAGATGAAAAAAACAATATTGTGAATGCAGATGACATCATCGAATTTGAAAAAGAAAATCTTTTGTAGCATCATTTTAATACTTCTCACAACCTGCACACTCCCAACAATAACGCTCCACACACAACCACCAAAAACAATAACTGTTGAAATAGCAGACGAACAGGCAGAACAAGCAAAAGGACTAATGTACAGAAAATATCTCCCTGAAGACCATGGAATGTTATTTGTATTCAACGAAACAAAACCACTGACATTCTGGATGAAAAACACACTAATTCCATTAGACCTTATTTTTATTGCAAACGATACAGTTGTCAGCATCAAAAGAAACTTTCAGCCATGCAAACAGGAACTGTGCGAAAACTACATATCAGTACCAGCAGACAAAGTTCTTGAAGCAAATGCAGGATTTGCAGAAAAAAACAAAATAATTATAGGAACAAAAATCAGTTTCTAAAGATAGCCATACAAGTCTTAACCCAAGTTTTTTCTTCCTTTGTAGAATGAAATTTCAACAAAGATTTTTCCAATGGCTGAACAACAGTTTCTTCAAACAACTGCTGCCAAATACGTGCAGAAACCGACAAGATATTCTTTCTGAAAGTTTTAAGACTTTTAACAACTGTTTTTTTAACATCTTTGTTCAGATGCTTAAGCGAAGAAACAGCAGTCTCGCACAAGCGAACACGCTCAAGCACAAAAGCAGCATTGGCATCAGAAACAGCATGAACATCGTTCCTAACGTGCAAAGAACTGCTACGTACACTGTTAAACAAAGCTTTCAAATAATTTACCAAAACAATTTCGTCATGCACAACGTCTCCCATTTTAAACAGTAATCTTAACAGTTTCTTCACGCGACAACAAAGCAGAACCGATGCCCTGACCAATAAACAAACCAAGAGTTTCAACCTTGCCTGTCAACAAATCTTTCAGATTGCCTCTGTCTTTATACTCAAAAACTTCAGCAGTAATGTTAAGCTTGTTTTCAAGATATCTCACTGCATCATCACGGCCGCCAAAATCATCAACAAGTTTTTTATCTTTTGCTTCACCACCCAAAAGCACAAAACCATCAGCAACATCTCTTACTGCCTGCACCGAAAGCCGTCTGTTGTCAGCAACAGAAACAATAAATTCCTCATGAAGCTTGTTCAACAATTTCTGAAACATTGCCTCTTCCTGAGGAAGCATTTCTCTGTACGGAGAACCAGCATCCTTATACTTTCCGGCAACCAATCTGCGATAAGTCATGTTGTATCTCTTTAGCAGACCGGCATATTCAAGGTGTGAAGCAAGAACACCAATTGAGCCAGTGACTGACAAAGGACTAACAAAAATTTTTTCAGCGGCAGTAGCAACCCAAAAACCACCACTTGCACCAGTTTCTCTTATAACCGCAACAACAGGCTTTCTAACTTTTTTCACAGCCTGAACAATCTCATAAGAAGCAACAGCACCACCGCCGGGAGAATTTATTTCCAAAATAATCCCCTTAATATTATCATTCTTGTCGGCAGACTTTAACTCCTTAACAACTTTTTCAGAAGACGTAGTTTTTTGCCCAAGCAAACTTGCATCACCTGCAACAGTGATAATGCCATGAATTGGAATCACTTCAATATTGCCAGACTGAAGAGCATCAACAGAACTAAAAATTGCAACAAAAAAACTTCCAAAAACAAGAAGCATAAACAAAGTAATTATGCTGCTAAAAAGAAAACCTGCAACAGCAAACAATTTCTTAAAAAAACCAAACAGCCGTACAAATAATGAATCCTTTTCCTCTTTTTTAGACATAACTAAATAAGTTTTCTTTCACATTTAAATATCTTTAGTTTCCTTTTCCTAAAAATATTTTCAAAATATCATAACAATCATCACGCTCATTAAGATTGGCAGTGACAATATTTTCATCATCACTAAAATTCTGTTCAATAATATCATCAAAATCACCCATTACTTCACTCTTTACTTTTGCAAAAGCATACTGGTTAACATATTGCTGCATTGCTTTCAAGCCGTCAATACATCTTTGGTTATCACCATCCCAATTGTCACCATCAGAAAAATGAAACAAATAAATATTCCATTCAAGAGGAGAAAATTCTGTTTCAATCATTTTGTCAGCAAGCAGTATTCCAGAGGATAATTTAGTCCCTCCACTGCCTTTTGTGCGATAAAAAATATTTTGAGAAACTTCCTTTGCAACAGTATCATGAACAATGTATTTGTTAACAGTACTGGGATACTGTCCTCTCAAATAAACATCAATCCAAAAAGCAAGATTGCGAACCAAAGAAATCTGAGGTTGGCCCATAGAACCAGAAACATCCATAATGTAAAACACAACTGCTTTCAAGTCAGGAATCAAAATCGGCTTCGGAGCTTTATAACGACGATCCTCCTTCCTCAACGGCAGTGCTTCACCAGGAACAAATGTCCCCTCAATAATTGTGCGTTTTAACGCTTCCTTTATGCTCCGCTTGCGATGAATCAAAGAACTAGGGCCTGTTTTTGCAATGCCGCGGTATTTGTGCGACAAAAACGGAATGTTTTTCTTGCCTTTGTTTTTAAGGTTAGGAAGCTCAAGCTCTTCAGCCAACATTTTAGAAAGCTCTTCCAAAGAAGTCTCAACATCAATGGGGTGGTCAGCAGAAGAATCACCAGCACCACTTCCAATTCCTTTATTACTGCCTGAGATAGGGGTGCCAATCTCGCCATCACCAGAACCAACACCACCCACATCCTTATGACCGTAAGTAAATCTGGGAAGATTAATCCGCGGAATCGGCACAGCATAAGTGTCTTTTCCGCGCGGAACAAGAATTTCATGATGACTAATATACTTTTTCATATTCTTCTTAGTTTCTTTTCTAACAATATCACTAAAACGTCCGTGGTCTCTGCGGATATGATGCGCCATTTTTACTTAATCTTCCAATCTTGACGAGTTTTAAAAGAATACTCTGCCTGCTCCATAACAATATTAAGACCAACTATATAAAAGTGTTTTGACTTAATCCTGTCAGTCTCCAAGAATTCATCATGATACTCACCACTAACAAGATATTTATTTTTGTCCTTTGAATCATCACCCCAAGTAGGGTCAGATAAAATCCACTGAAAACTTCCATCTTTCAAAGGCAGCAAAAATTCTACCCACGCATGTGCACCTTCTTTTTGAGCATTTCTTCCAGCAGGACCTGCCTGAACCTTGGCAGGAATGCCGCACTCAATAAGCAAAGCAGTCATCAAGTTAGAATAATCAATACATCTGCATCAGTATTGAGAGCGATGGAAGATCAAAGGCATATTGAACTGCAATTCAAAGTCCATAACCTGATTAAATTTCCGCCAGAAGAAGATAAATTAATGAGGTTACTCGGATTCAGGGGAGCAAAATGACAGCAAGTGACTGGAAAAAAATATTGAAACAGCTTAAGAACAAGCCCAAGAAAAAGGAAAAGTTCCTCAAGCATAATCAG
>CAYPAC010000002.1:16458-20815 GCA_964408615.1 uncultured Methanosarcinales archaeon | reverse complement strand
GTCAGCAAAGTGGTACTCTGCCGACACAGAAGTAAAATTGGAGTAAAGTGGCTATTCAAAAAAACACTGAGAAAAAGAATAACATGCCTGCGCAATCTCTAAAGGGTTATTTTTTCCGTCTTTTAAAATACCTGCAATATGCTTAACAATTGGGTGAGCGCCATCATACATCTTCACAGTAAAATGCTTTTCAGGATTAACAAGTTCTGCATAACTAGAAAACTTTTTTAAATCATCCATAGTTCCAACATCATCTTTAGATAATGACGGATATTTATGCGTTTCAACACGAACAGTGTAGTCAACAATTAATTTACCATCACGAATATCGTCTTTTGATAAAATATTTTTAGCAAGTAATTTGCCGCAATCAACAACAAACAAAGGCAGAGTATTAGCCGCGACAAGGCCATCAACAAATCTTTCCTTAATCAATTCTTTAGGAACAGGCTTTTTGTCAATCAATAAGCTTTCAAGATAAACTTTTGGAGAAAAAACATCACCAACATCAACTTCAACAATAATTTCAGGTGAGACTGCAAAATAATAAGGGGTAACATTTTCAAACACAGTTTTGCCTTTAACAACAAATTCTTTACTGCCATCATGCAATGTTGAATACAAAGTTCCATTATGCAATGTGTTGTTGGCAACAATCATGTTACCAACAGTAAAAATCCCAAAACTCCATCCGCCATCCTCACGGCGCACAAACGAATCAAGAGAATGAACCATTGGCTCTCTGTCTGAAACTTTAAAATCTTTCGGAAGCTCATTAATCAAGCTTTCAAGAATTTCTTCCTGTGGAACTATCAACGGACGCTCTGATTCAACTGCACGATAAAAAGAAAAACCCCTTTTCATGTTAACTAATTTGTTATACTGGCTTCCCAAAATAACTGCATTAATCCCCAGCAATCCAGCAAGCACAGCTGTTGATAACTTATTTTTTTTATTCTTCTGTTTTCGCATCCAAACCATCAAATCTTTCATCCAGTGCTTTTTTATGCGTTCTAATAAATGCATCAAGATTTTGTTCTGCTAAAAAAGCACTTTTCCGCTCTTCATCTGACATTTCTTCATCGTCAACAAGCATTTTTTGGAAAAACTTGAACGGACCATCTGGAAAAGTCTTTGATGCTATAATGCGCACTTTAATGTCCCCATAAGAACGATAATGAACTTCAAACAGCTTCTTACGAATATAAAACGGCATTCCATCATTAGCAGTACAGGCGTATCTCTTTGCAATATGCTCAAGAGTATAATAGTCTTTTTTCCACTCATTTTTAAAAACAAGCTTCCTTACAATATCATTAACAGATTGAACATACTTTACAGGAACATCATCCTTAAACATCCAAACATTATTCAAATGCTTTTCGAGATGAATGCCGCTTAAAAAATCATTTTTTTCCGATTCTTCTGTTGGAGTGACAAAAAAACCGCGCGATGATGGGGCATGACGCAGTTTTTCCACGATTAAAGCATGCGTGGCCATCACAAAAGATGCAAAACGCTTTTTGTACAATTCATTAAAATCAACACTATTTTCGAGAACTTGATGTTCTTTCTGTGTTCGTTGAAGCAAATAATCTGATGCTTCTCCATGATTGTCCACAAACTCTTTTAAGCGATTCCAATACCTTGTTGCAAGACTGTACAAAGAATCAGGATTAGTGTCAATCATTTTTTATGCCTCGAACGAACTTCATCTTCAATAATTTTAACAACACCAGTTAAGTGATAAGAATCGTCGTCAACATGAACAAAACTCTCCAACTGCCCATCATCAACATCAACATATGTTCTTTCTTTCTTCCTAAAATCATCAAGAATATTACTGTAAATAACAGGAAGACAATACTCCAACAATGACCGCGCAGTATTTTCAACAAGTATTTTTTTTGGCGATTTATTACTGCACAAATTAAGTTCAAGCAAAGCAATACGAAGAATTTCACTGCAAAAATCTTTCATCTCAGAACGCGGCAAAAACTCTTTCAATCTCCCCTTAAGAATCTGCGCAACGTAATAACTGTCACCTTCAAAACCATACCTCTCTTTAACAGTCGATTCCACGACGACCTTTAATAAAATACAACTACAATACTATTTAAGCATTTTGACACATTATTTAGGATGTGGAATGTATTTTTCAATAAGTAGTTTTTCCAGCTCTATCTGTTCTTTAATACTTGATTCAAGAGTAGGATCAAGCACGTAATCCATACGGCAATAATTCTTTAGTTTTGGATTACGGCTAAAGTAAAAATCAACAATACCTCTCAAACCAGCCTGTTTTCCAACCTCAGCAACATAAGGATTCCAGCCCTGCAAGCCAGCACCAATAGCATGGTGAGTTCCATCAGCATATTCACAACCACTCTGATGAGCATCACCACCTAAAAACAAAGCATCCTTAACATTCATTCCCTGCGCCTGGTCTTTCAGCGCAGAAATCTCATCACTGCCACGTTTTAATCTGTGCGAAACATACAACTTTCTATTATCCCCAAATCTCGTAAGAGGAACTTCACCTGCACCAAAAGACGTGCCTTTGCCATGCAGGACATACAAACTTTTTTGTTCTTCATTACTAAACAAAAGTGCAAGCGCTTCTGCTTCATCAGTGACGCCAGCTGATGATTTATCATAATGATTCCCACTTGCAAGAACAACAATTCCGCCTTTTGCAATCACAGCCTTGGCAAATGGAAGAACTTTAACCTTAAAAACATTTATTTGTTCATCAAGAGAAGGAATCGGTCTGTGTGAGTCCTCAAGCAACAGCAAGGTTGACAACAATTTGTTCTTTTCATCTGCTGATAAAGATGCATCAAAACTTATGTTTGCGATAGCTTTCTCAAGTTCGTGGCGCTTTAGCTTATACACTTCTTTATCACTAAAAAAAGGCCTTGTCAATGCACCATGAAGCATTTCAGTCATGACAAGAACATCAGGCAGTTTGCCAGAACTTTCGTACTGAATGGCAGCATCAGCAAATGCATAATTTGTAGGACGGCCGGGCCAAGTTGGACAGCCAAAATGAGCATCAGTAAGCATAGTAATTTTAATCAAATCTTTTTCATCAACAACAAATGAATGTTCAAGCTGTTTTATTTTTGCTTCAAGAGACTTCTTTTTATCCCCCTTGGCAGTTTTTGCCTCTTTTTTTGCTTCTTCAAGCTGTTCTGCAACAAAACCAAGCTCGATTAAGTTTTCAGTCGGAATACATTCCAATGATTGTCTGCCATCAGAATGCATGCTGTGAATGAAAACACCAGATGAATAATTATTTTCAAAACGCTTTACCATCCAATTCTTTTTCTGCTTGTTGCGCAATAAATATTCAAGCTTAAGATTAGAATGAAACGTGCCTAATTTAACAAGCATGTTGATTTCAGGGCTTTCACGATAAACACTTGTATCCATTGATTCAGCAAACTTTGGCTGAGGCTGGTGGCGCATTCCAGTACCATGAGCAGTAACGTACACATCAGGCACTCGCAAACCGCGCTTGTTTGCAAGATTTGCCTGCTCTTTCATGCGTTTTAAAGAATCTTTTTCAGGATTATTAGAACGAATATTCAACGTGTGTTCAAGACGGAAAAACCTGTCCTTGATACGAACATCAGCACGATGCTCTGGATGAAGCTTAACACTTTGTGACGGAAATGCAGCACGCAACAAGTCCTCATACTCTTTTGATACTGTTGCCCAAATCATTTCATGCTGTTCAGCATTCAACTGAACACGCTTAGTAATCTTAAAAAAACCACGAGCTTCATTTGTGCGCTTAATAGCATCAAGCCTGTTCTGCAAGTCAACCCCTTTTAAATCAGCATCTTTTATTTCCTGCTCTGCTTTTTTTAAACTATCACGGGCTTCACGTAATTTTCTTTCAACGTCCTTCTTTGATTTTGCTTTCTTTAAAATAGCCAATACATTCTTGCCGAGATTGCTTGAAACTTCATTTAACTGCTGAATATCCGCCTTATGATGTTCAATAAACTTTGTAACATTCTCGCTGAACTGTGCGCCTTTGTAATCAACAGCACGCGTAAGCCAGTTTTGCATACTATCAAACATTTGTTTTTCTTGCTGATACTCATCACGCACCTTGCGCAATTTATCAAGGTCTTCATTAAGCTTTTTCTGCTGTTTTTGCAACTGTTCAGTTTCTTCTAAATGACGAACAATCTCGATTTCTTTCAATTGCTGTAAATTTGCATCATCTTCCTCACCATACATATAATGAACTACCCCATTGAAATCAGTTCCAAGAATATCCTCAAGACGCTTTCGTGCGGTTGTAACAGCATCAGATTTTGTCAGAATCTTGCCAGCCAAATGC
>CAYPAC010000002.1:0-16448 GCA_964408615.1 uncultured Methanosarcinales archaeon | reverse complement strand
CAAAAATTCCTTTAATTCAGGATTTAACTTAGCCTGTTCTAAGTAAGCATTCAAACGTTCTTCAGCTTCCTTTTCACTCAAATCTGCAACATCATCAGCTTTCTTGTCAAGCAAAACCATGCTGTTAGCACCAATCGCAGAACTATAAAACTCAGGAACAAAAGGAATCACGCCGCCGCTTAAGATAACACCATCAAGAGAATTGTACAAAGATTTCCCATTTTGCGTGTTTTGCTTCAAAAAATAACCCAATGCCTTGCCAGCACGAGGGTCATAAGCACGCGTGCCAAAACCAAGCTCGCCAAGATACATGACTTTCAAAGGCTCTTTTTTTTGGGGCCACAAATCAGGACAAGCAGCTTCAATTTTTTTCTCGTCTTCAGGATTTAAAGAATAAACATCAGTCTTAAAATAAGTAGACTTTGTATGACGAACTTCAACACCAATACTTTCTAATTTTGTTTCAAGACGCTGAAGAATGTTCCACACGGCACTTCGCGGATTCTTAACTGTTGATTCATCAGAATCTTTGCCGTACAAACGCTTTCCAAGCCGCGCGCAATCAACCCATCTGTCAGGATTTTTTTCACCATACTCAAGAAGAATTCTAATAATTTCTTTTTCAGCATCAGAGAAAGCGACAGAACCCTCAGAAGAATGGTGGTCAGTGTCAGTCCCCCTTTTTTTGACCATCTCTTAAAAAAATAATAACAGGAGAGTATAAATAGTTTTCGGCACTCCACTATAGATATTAAAGCGCATACTTTTTAAACTTCTATTCTTAAACAACACTGATGCAAAAAATCTGCATACAAACATTCGGCTGCGCTGCAAATGCTGCAGAAGGAGAAATGATGAAAGGACTCCTCAACAAAGAAGGCAACGAAATTGTTGAGAAAAAAAATGCAGACGTCATTGTACTAAACCTTTGCACTGTCAAAGGCAATGCAGTGGCTCTCAAAGCAGTCAAAACAACACGACAAAAATATCCTGACAAAAAAATAGTGATTGCAGGATGTGTGTCACAAGAATTAATCCCGCAACTAAAACTAATTGTTCCGGAAGCATCAATCATAAACACGCACAATATCAATAAAATAACAACAGCAGTTGAGCAACCGATTGAGTTTTTAGAAAGAACGCAGGAACACAAAATAAACCTGCCAAGAGTAAGAAAAAATCCAGTAATCGGAATACTGCCAATATCAACCGGGTGCGACAGCGCATGTACGTTCTGTTCAGTAAAATTCATCAAAGGAGCGCATGTTTCTTACCAACCAGAAAAGATAATATCTGAAGTCGAACACTGCATTAACGAAGGCTGTAAAGAAATATGGCTGACAGGACAGGACACAAGCTGTTACGGCATGGATTTCGCACAAAATTTACCGTGGTTGCTTAACAAGATTTGCGAAATTGAAGGAGACTTTAAAATACGACTAGGCATGGCAAACCCAAAGCACGTAAAAAACTATGCTGATGAATTAATTCAAGTTTATAAGTCAGAAAAAATGTTCAAATTCCTCCACTTGCCGTTGCAGTCAGCCAACAATAAAATATTAACTGAAATGAAGCGAGGATACACAACAGAAGAATTCAAAAACATCGCAACAAAATTCAGAAAAGAATTCCCTGAGATAACCTTATCAACAGACATTATTTGTGGATTCCCCAATGAAACAAAAGAACAATTTGATGAAACACTTAACATGATGAATGAATTACAATTTGATATTATAAACATCTCACGTTTTGCACCAAGACACGGAACACTTGCGGCAAGAATGCAGGGACAGGTATCAAGCAATGAAAAAAAACAAAGAAGCAAAAAATTAACAGAAACATTCAGAAAAATAGCGCTTGAACAAAACAAAAAATGGACTGGCTGGCAGGGAAAAATAATAATAGACGAAAGAGCAAAGCACGATGCATTCATAGGCAGAAATTACGCATACAAATTAGTTGTTGTACACGGAGATTATGAATTAGGACAAACAATTGATGTGAAAATAACCAATGCCGAATCATTATTCCTGCGCGGAGAAATTTTGTGACAGAAATCAAACTAAACATCAGAAAAACACTTGAACAAAATGCAGTAAACTATTTTGAAAATGCAAAATCACTCAAGGCAAAAATAAAAGGCATAGACGAAACAATAAAAAAATTCAGCAGGCAATTGGAAGAATTAGAGATAAAACAAATAAAAAAAGAAGAACAAAAAAAACAAGCTCCAAAAAGAGAAAAAAAATGGCATGAAAAATTCAGATGGTTCATAAGCTCAGAAGGATTTTTGTGCATCGGCGGAAGAGACGCAACAAGCAATGAAATCATTGTTAAAAAACACACCGACAAAGACGATATAATCTTTCACACAGAATCAGCAGGAAGCCCTTTTTTTGTTGCCAAGACGCAAGGAAAAAAAGCAGGTGAAATCACAATACACGAAACAGCGCAAGCCACAATAACATACTCAAAAGCATGGAAACACGGACTTGCAACAACAGACGTCTACTGGATAAAACCAGAACAAGCATCAAAACAAACAGAAAGCGGAGAATACGCATCACACGGAGCATTTATTATCAGGGGCAAAAAAAACAATGTTCCAACTACAATAGAATTAGCAATTGGAATAACAAAAGAAGGAGCAATAATGGGAGGCCCTCCAACAGCAGTCATGAAACACTGCAAAAAATATGTTTTAGTTGTTCAAGGCAATGAAAAAACAAGCGACACAGCAAAAAAAATACAAAAAATAATTGGAGGAGATGTGAATGATATTATTTCTGTATTGCCCGCTGGAGGGTGTCAGATTCGTCAGAAAGTTTAAATAGTTTCATTGCGTTATTCTCTTAAAAAAGAGCAAAATGTCAAATCTCATTACAGATATAGGATTCATAGTAATTATTGCAACACTATGCGCTGCATTTGCACGATGGCTAAGACAGCCATTAATTCTGAGTTATATATTAGCAGGCGTCATAATAGGACCATATGGATTAAAGCTCGTATCAGATTATTCAACAATAAGTATCGCATCAGAATTAGGCATAGCATTTCTTTTGTTCATTGTCGGGCTGGAGCTTGATATTAACAAACTAAAAAATCTTGGAGGAATATCATTATTTGCAGGCATAGGACAAGTTGTGCTGACATTCCTTGCAGGATACTACTTCACACAATGGGTTGGGTTCACAGCACTTCATTCTGTTTATCTCTCAATTGCACTAACACTAAGCAGTACAATCCTTGTTGTCAAATTATACGAGGACAAAGAACAATTAGACACACTGCATGGCAGAGTAGCACTTGGAATTTTACTTGTTCAAGACTTTCTTGCAATAATATCAATGGCAATGCTGTCAACAGAAACAGCAGCATTTTCACTCCCAGTAGTGCTTGTCGCAATATTAAAAGGACTTGGATTTTTTATCGTAGCATTGCTGATAGGACAATACTTATTACCGCCAGTATTCAAGTTTGCCGCAGAATCACACGAACTTTTATTTATTGCATCAGTTGCGTGGTGTTTTTTGTTCGCAATGATTGCAGTGTGGCTTGAACTTTCAGTTGCAATAGGTGCATTTCTTGCAGGCATCAGTTTAGCATCACTGCCATACAGCTTTGACATCATAAACAAAACACGCTCATTGCGAGATTTTTTTGCCACAATATTTTTTGTTTCATTAGGAATGCAAATAGTTTTTCCAGCAATAATAAATCATTTGCCAATCATATTTTTATTATCAGCATTTGTTCTTATCGGCAATCCGCTTATTGTCATGATAGTAATGTCATTATTCGGATTCAAAGCAATAACTTCATTTTTGACCTCAATAGCAATAGCACAAGTGAGTGAGTTTTCATTAGTTTACTTAATGTTTGCAACAAATCTAGGACTTGTGCCTGAATCATTTATATCAATCATGGCAGCAATAGCAATAATCACGTTTACAATTTCTTCATATATGATAATACACGGAGAACGTATTTATGCAATCATGCAAAAATTCCTAAAATTATTCGAAAAAATATCGCTTGTAAAAAGAGAATTCTCATACTTACCAGATGCAAAAGAAAGTTATGACATCATTATTTTTGGCTGCAACAGAATAGGAAACAGCATACTCAAAAAAGCGCAAAAACTTGGCAGAAGTGTGTTGGTAATTGATTATCATCCTGAAAGAGTTCAGCACTTAATGAAACAAAAAATACCCTGCATGTACGGCGACATCAGCGATCCATCATTGTTGTCAAAAATAAGTTTTAAAGAAACAAAAATAATTATTTCAACAGTGCCTGACGAACGCGTTAATCTGTTAATAACAAAAAAAGTCAGACAGACAAACAAAAAAACACTCAAATTTGTTACAGCAGACCACAACAATCACGCAGTAATGTTATACGACGCAGGTGCAGACTACGTACTAATGCCGCACCATTTAGGCGGAGAATATGCCGCATCATTACTTGAAGACGTGCTGCCGAACAAAAAAAAGCTGCAAAAAATAAAAAAAGAACACACAAATGAATTACTAAGAGGGCAGTGAAAGGTTTGTACACAACAAATGCCACCAGTGTGCATTGTTACGAAAGTTTTATAAATAACCAACATTTTGGTTTATATAAACCAGTAAATTGGTTTTATATGCTAACACAAAAACAACTCAAAATATTCGACGTATTTGCAAAAAAACCTTTTGCAGAGTTTACGAGAAAACAAGTAAAGCGAGAATCAAAAGAGAATTCAAACAACACTTTAGCTTCAGCCATCAACAGATTTAAAAAAGAAGAAATAGTAATAGAGAAAAAAGTTGGAAAATCAGGACTCTTAACATTAAACCTTGACAGTGATTTAACTTTACACCACCTTGCATTAGCAAACAATCAAAGAACAGACAAAACAGTAAAAACAGCTATCAAAAGATTAAAAGACGAAATAAGTGGAGTCACTAAATTCTACTCATTAGTGATTTTTGGTTCCCATGCAATAAACAAGCAGAAAGAAACATCTGACTTGGATATTGCAGTCATGATTGAAGAAAAAGATAAAATAAAACATGTTGAATCAGCCATAAACAGCGCAAAATTAAAAATATTAGTCAATATTGATGCTCATGTCATTCCAAAAAAAGAATTCATTGAAATGCTTACCAACAACGAAGAAAATCTTGGCAAACAAATTGCAAGAAAACATCTTGTTGTCCACAATCACGCAATATTTTATGAACTTGTCAAGGAGGGAATGAGACATGGATTCAATGCATAAATTGTACATTCAACGTGCACAAAACGAACTAAATTTATCAATAATGATACTGAAAATTAGCGATAACAAACAAATACAAGTATCGATATTTAACACAAAAGAAAATACAGGTTGAAATATTTGGAATGAAAGAAGATACGTATTACAGCGCAGCAATATCCCACGCATATTACTGCATATTTTACGCGGCGAAAGCGTACTTATTGCTAAAAGAAATAAAAACAGAAGCTCCAGAAGAACACAAAAAAACATTTGAAGCATTTTCCAAACTAGTTGAAGCAGGAATTATTGATGTTGAACTGCTAAAAATCTATCAAAAATTATTTATCAAAGCAGATGCACTTCTTCAAATATTCGAACTAGAAAAAGGAAAACGAAGTAAATTCACATACAAAAAACTTCCACAAGCGAACAGAGAACCAGCAAAAGAAAGTATTAACAACGCACAATTCTTCTACAAAAATATATTTGAATTGTGCGAACAAATTACTAACAAAAGATAGCAGATTTGGCAGAAGCAAAAATAGTTCAACAAGTATGGTTTATTGTTGTTGGACAGCAGTAGCTTTTGTTTTTCTTGGCATTATTGCCATGCATATGTTAACTCCAAAATCAACCACTCGTTCTTGCGTAACTGGAAAAATCTTAACTTCTCCACAATCTTCATGTAACTGCGTGTTTTGTATGAGGTCTGTTATTTCAGCAAATCTTTCAGCAGGAATGCCTTTAATGGTTGAATCTCTTATTTTTCTTGACAAACCACCTTTTATGAAACCATCTCTGACTTTCCACCTTAAACAAAAAATAGGATATTCAGGTTCATCAAAAGTACTGTACCCAAAAGTACAGTGTGCATTTTTTCTTAATGATTGTGTGTCGTAAACAATTGTTTTCATAAAAATATCGGCTTCTTGCAATTGCATCTCTGCAAGCTTTTCACTTGGAAAATCTGCAGTTGTGCATGACGCATCCCAGTCAACAAGACCAATCCTAACATTATAATTATCCTGACATAATACTACATTTCCAGTGTGTGCATTACTTGGACCTTTGTCAGTACCCCATGTTTGTTCGTGCTTAACCATTATACGTTTTAATTGCCCAACAACAAAACCAATATCATAATACAATTGCCCAATTCTTTTCGCTACGAGCAAACCTTTTTTGTTAGGCTTTGCAGGAATAACTGCACGTTCAAACGCAGATTCAATCACTGCCATATATTCATCAAGACGCGTATCACCTTTTACTTCAATAACAGAAGCAGCAGCAACAAACTCTTTCTTTTTCACAGGATATTCCCAGTAACCCTTACATTCCATGACGGGTGTTATTCCGTATTTTCTTAAGTGTTGGTTAAATAAATCAGACATTTCCTGCTCAAACTCAACAGCGTATTTAGGTTGGCCACCAAAAAGTACTAAACCATTGTCGGTTGTTTCAAAATCAGGATTTTCAAAATTAAACGCAACCCCTTTCAAACGATACAGTTTACCATTGCTCCCTCTGACAATTGCACAACGATAGCCACTCCATACAGCCTCGATTTGATTGTTATCCATAGCATTTAGCTCAAACGCGTCTGCATAATCGGGTGTCATAAGTCTATCTGCGAGCGAAGCATATACGGGCGGACACGTTACTTCTATTTGAGGAATAACATAGGGGTGTTTAAGTTCATCAGCAACAGTTGTATTAACATGTGCTTTTCCCACACAGCGTTCTAAAATAACTGGATCACGCTTCACTAACAATTCCATGACTGTTTCTAACGAATGCTGTTTTTAAACTTGTTGCGAGCTAAATTTTTGCGTTTTTAACTAACACCTCCCGGTTGAGTATTTCCTTAAACTCTTCCAACCGCTTCTGTAGCATACTTGTTATCCAACGCCATCCTTTTCTTGCTGCAAGTTGCATGAATCGGCATAGTTCGCCGATCGTGCGCAAGGTCATACTGACAATTTTTGCTATGCGCCGAAATGCAGAAGTTTTATAAAGACCTGCTGACGAAACACTGCAATGGCGTGCAACGAAGAACATGATGTTTTCAAAGAAAGAGAAAAACAACACAATGCTGCAGTTAATGACTTACTTCAGGAATTTTTTAGAAAGAAAGATGAATTTGAAGCGTCGCTTGAAGGTATCACTTTATCAGATGCTGAACGTAAACGTTTGTTAAAGGCAATGGAATTTACTGATGTTGCCAAGCGTGCGGATAGTGCTTGTTCTAAAATTGGTGATTTTGAAAACAGTGAACGCGTTATTGGTTTTTGTGCCAACATTTATTGTCTCATCCAGACAGGCAGTTATGTTCAGGACATTCCTCAAGAGCCGATGATTGATGATTATAATGAGCTTGGTTTTGGCGACTAAAAATGTCATTCAAAGTTCTTTATACTGCTGATGTTCACGGTAATGAAGTTCAGTACAAAAAGTTAGTTCAACATGCGCTTGACATTAATGCCAACGCAGTCATTATTGGTGGTGATATTGCTCCGAAGGGGGATTCTACTGGTAAATGTTTTGCTGAATTGAAAGCAAAGAGTTTGTCGGAAAATGCTTTTATTGATTTACAGCATTTGTTTTTTGAGAAATATTTACCACATCTTGTTCGTCCTTTGAAGGACAATAATATTAAACTTTTTTTGATGATGGGCAATGATGATTGTTCTTCAAACCTTGATGTTTTAATGCAGCACGATGGTAATTTGTTTGATGTTGTTCATTGGAAGCGTTTGAAGTTGACACCTGATTTTGATATTGTTGGTTACGGTTTTGTTCCTGTTACTCCTTTTGGTATTAAGGATTGGGAAAAATTTGATTTAAGCAGTCCCCCTGCCGTGGTTGCCGAGCAATATGCACGCAGAAAATCTGAAAACTATCGTCTTGAAGGCGTAAGAAGCACTCCTGAAGGATTTGTGCCTTTTGTTTTTAATCGAGAAATGGAATCAAATGATTCTATTCAAAAAGATTTGGCAAAGTCATTGTTTTCCAATGATGCTAAAAAAACAGTTTACGTCATTCACACTCCGCCAAATGATACTGCTCTTGACCAGATTGCTGGCCATCGTCATGTTGGGAGTTTTGCAGTCAGGTCTTTTGTCGAGCGTCAACAACCGTACGTAACATTGCATGGCCACATTCATGAGACTGTTTGGGTTTCGGGAAAATTTAAAGAGATAATTAAAAATAGTGTTTGTTTGTCTCCTGGCAATCATAATGTTGGTGAGGATTTGGCTGTTCTTGTTTTTGACTTGTACAATTTAAGAAGTGTTGAGCGTAGAATTATCTAAACCTTGACTTTTTGAGTTTTATTGAGTTTATATATCACAAAAATCAAAGTTAATAAACTTTTGCCAATATTATTATAAAAACTGCAAAAGTTTATTAAATGCCAAGTGTTGCTCGTAATTCTTCGCTTGGCTGCCAGACTGGTTCGAATACAACTTCTACGTTTAATGTTTTGAAACCTTTTGTTGTTATTATTCCTTTTAATTCTTCTACTATCATTGGGCCGTATGGACACATTGGTGATGTGAATGTCATTTTGATGTCAGTAGTTTCAGGTTCTTTAACATCTATGTTGTAAATAAGTCCGAGTGTCCAAATGTCTATGCGTATTTCCGGGTCTTCTACTGTTTTGATAACTTCTATTGCTTCTTCTTTTGTTGGCATTTATGAGAGAAATTATTAAAGTAATTTAAATGTATTGTTTACACTCTTCTATAACTTTTTTCTTTTGTTTGTGGTTGTCCGCCAAACGTCAATTTTATTGGTTTTCTTCTTTGTTCAGCATCTTTTATTTGTACATCATTTCCATCTTGTGTGTACAAGTATCCGTCGTTGCCAAAGATTATTCCTTTTTCCTGCAGTAAGCTGGTAGATACTGGCAGTCCTCCTACGCTGACTATTCCTGCCATTGTTGTTCCAAGTCCTGCTGTGCCTGTCATGATCGTGTATGGTGTTTTGCCGTTTTTGATGATGAGTCCTGTTGTTGCTGTTGATTTTTGTGGTGTGTAGCTTTGTATTGATTGTGTTCTTGCAATTAGTACTCCTTGTGTTTTTTGTCGTGCATAATTGCCTGTTATTTCTGCATTATTAAGAATTTCTGTTACAAAAAGTCCTGCAAATGCAACAACTGCTACAAAACTAAACAATACAATAACATGTTTGTCCATTTTGCCTCTTTTTAATGTTGCATTAATAATTAAGTATTTAATATTTACGTGTGTAGTTCTGTGATTGTTTCTTCGAGTGCAAAGATTAGTTCTAAAAGTTCATGTTGGCTGTTTTGTGTGTCTAAAAATTTTTGTCTTGATTGTTCTATTGCGGTTAATTTTTGGTATGAAAAGTTTGTATTGAGTTGGTAGAGTTGTCTAAAAAGTGCAAGAATTCCTGTGAGCTGGTTTGTTTTTTTCAAAACTATTTTTTCCTGTCCTACGCCAACAAAAAGTATTGCGAGCTTGAAGCGTATTTTGTGCAGGTGTTGAGTTATTATGATGAACGATTGGAAAAGCCTGAATTGTTTGTTTCTAAAGTTGAAGGAAAAATGATTGGTGAAAAACATGGAAAACCTGAAAAGCCTTATTTGAAGAACAAGTTTTTGGCGCAGGTTTTTGTTCTTGATGGTCATGAAAAAACTTTGGCTGAAATGACTGAAGAAGAGTACAAAAAGTATGCTTCAACTGATCGTTGGAAACGTTTTGCAGAGTTTGTAAAACATCATTCATAACTATTTTATACTCTTCTTGTTTTTATCTTTATGAGGTGATTGTCATGCCTGAACAGATTATTGCTGATGTTTCTCCTAAAGCTCTGGAGAAAATAGTTGCGTTTATTGCTGATTTGTCAAAAAATGAAAACAAGCCAATAACTGATTATTATTTGCGTGTTTTTGTTGAGGGTGGTGGTTGTGCTGGTTATCGTTTTGGTTTGGCTGTTGAGGACCAGACAAAAATACAGCAGGGTGATAATGTTCAAAAGTTTGGTAATTTAGAAGTTCGTGTTGACGCGATGAGTGCTATGTACTTGCCTGGTTCAATTGTTGAGTACGCAGAAGGACCCTTTGGTTCTGGTGGTTTTACTGTGTTGAATCCTAATGCTTCTGGAAGTTGTGGTTGCGGGAACTCGTTTAGTGTTTAATGGAATGATTGTCCGCATCCGCAGGTGTGTTCTGCATTTGGATTACTTATTTTGAATCCTGCACCTTGTAAACTGTCAACGTAGTCTACTTTTGCGCCGCGCAATAATTGTATGCTTTCATTATCAACGTAAAATTTTACGCCGCCAATTTCGATTACATTGTCTCCTTCTTGTTCTTTGTCTTCAAAATCAAATGCGTACTGGTGTCCTGAGCATCCGCCTGCGATTACTTGTATTCTTAATCCACTGCCTACTTTGTTTTTGCTTTTTAGAATTTCTTTTAATTTTTCTGCTGCTTTTTCAGTAATAATTAACTTATCTGAACTTCCTGATTCTAAAGGAATTGCTTCATTTAATTGCTTGACAACATTGTCAATGTCTGCATCACTCATTCCGTGTGCTGATAAGCCTTGTTCGATTGTTTCGTCGTATGATGCTCCACAGCCAACACAGTGTACTCCGTGTGACATTAGTGTTTCTGTAATTGATGGGTATTGATGCACTACATCGCCTATTGTCATTGTTCGTGTTATTTTTTGTACTTGTTCTGTTTGTTGTTCCATGATAAAACCTCCGAGATAACGATGGTTAATTTTGGTTGTTAATAAATGTTTTGAATCAATAGTAGCAAACAGTGCATCCTTTTGGTATGCTTGCTTTGTTGACATCATGGCAGACTTTGCAAATGTCTCTTTCTTCATGAATCATTTTTAGTAAGCGTTGTGTTGCTTTGAGCGCGTCATGTGGTGTATTAATAACTGTTGATATTTTTTTAATCTCTGTTTTTATGTCTGCTGTGAACTCAACTTCTGTTGCTCGTTTTGAATTAAAGTAATGGCTGACTGATGGTTCTGATACTCCTAAAATTTTTGCTATTTGTTTTTGGTCTTTGCCGAGTTCTTTTAAGCTTATTGCTATATCTCTTCGTAATGCAGGCAGTAAATAAAATACTTCTACTTCTTGCGGATGAATGAGTTTTTCCATCATAAATGTAAAGAAAGTTTGAGGGTTATAAATGTGTCGATTTCAGTTATCTCCATTTTGCCAAACTTTTGCTGTGAGCTTGCGAACTGCAAAAGTTTGATTCGCAACCTTTAAATATGCTGTGTTATTAACCATAGTTAATGTCTGAAGCAGTTATTGTAACAAGAGATTTGTTTGATCATGCAGATTCCGAAGACCTGACATTTAAAGTACCTCAAGGTATCACGCGTGATATTGTGATTGCCATTTCTAAATACAAGAACGAGCCTGAGTGGATGTTGCAAAAAAGATTAGACGCTTTTGATGCTTTTGAAATGCTTCCAATGCCTGACTGGGGTCCTGATATTTCGAGTTTAGACCTCAACAAAATTACGTACTTTGCTATTCCTAATGCAAAAAATAATTCTACTGATTGGGAAGAACTTCCGCAGGAAATTAAAAAAACATTTGACAGGCTCGGCATTCCTGAGGCTGAAAAGACTGCTCTTGCTGGTGTTGGCGCGCAATATGAATCCAGTGTTGTGTATCACAATATTAAAAAAGAATGGGAAGACAAAGGTGTTATTTTCTTGGACATGGATGTTGCTGTGCAAGAGCATCCTGAGCTTGTCAAAAAATATTTTATGACACAGTGTGTTCCTGTTACGCTTCATAAATTTGTTGCACTGCACGCAGCTGTCTGGTCTGGTGGTACTTTTTTGTACGTTCCTGAAGGTGTCAAGATTGACCTTCCATTACAAGCTTATTTTAGAATGAATGCAAGAAAAATGGGCCAGTTTGAGCATACTTTAATTGTTGTTGAAAAGGGCGCGCAGGTGCACTACATTGAAGGTTGCAGTGCCCCTCAATATAACGTGAATTCATTGCATGCTGGTTGTGTTGAAGTTGTTGTCAAGGACGGTGCAAGGGCTCGTTATAGTTCTGTTGAAAACTGGAGTAAAAATACTTTTAATTTGAACACAAAGCGCGGTGTTGTTCATAAGGATGGTTTTTTGGAATGGATTGGCGGCAATCTTGGTTCTGGTTGTACGATGCTTTATCCGTGCAGTATTTTGTTAGGTGAAAATGCTCGTGCTGATCATGTTGGCATTGCGTTTGCAGGCAAAGCTCAGAATCAGGATGTTGGTGCTAAGGTGTATCATCTTGCTCCTAATACTTCTTCTTTAATTAAGTCTAAAAGTATTAGTCGTGATGGTGGCATTACAACTTACAGGGGGCTTGTTAAAATTTCTCCAAACGCATTTAATGCTAAATCGAGTGTGCAGTGTGATGCGCTCATGATGGATAATATTTCTACTTCTGATACTGTTCCGTATATTGAAGTTCAGAATATTGTTGCTGGTTTTATTGAGCCTGTTGTTAAGGAATTGCCGTTGGAATATGCTGTTGAGATGAATCGTTTGATTCAGCTTGAAATGGAAGGTTCTTTGGGATAGTTTTGCGTGGTAGACTTATGGAGCAGAAAACAGAGTATGCTGAACCACAATGGCTTGTTGCCCGTCGGAATAATGCAGTAAAATGTTTTAATGAATTAGAAATGCCTAAATTAAAGTATGGCCTTACTATTAAGATTGATTTGGAGGATTTTGATTTCAACAAATGTGCACCTGCTGAAGTTCCTGAACAAAAAATAATTGCTCCTGCTGGTGTTGTTATTCTTGATTTTGCTGATGCTGTTAAAAAATATCCTGCTTTGTTGGAGAAATTTTTTCTTTCATTGTCTCAGACAACAAAGTTTGAGGCGTTTCATTCTGCAAACTGGAAGAGAGCAACTGTTGTAGTTATTCCAAAGGACACAATTGTTGTTGATGCTGTTGAAATTTACAGTTGTTTTAAGAACACAAATGTTGAGCACCTGATAGTTATTGCAGAGCCAAACTGTAAGGTTACAGTTATTGATGCTGTTGAAAATAACGGAAATCATCCGACAAAACTCAACAGCAAATATGTTGAGGTTTTTGCTGGCTCTGGCAGTGTTGTTAATTTTTTGAGTTTGCAAAAGTGTGATGAGCAAACATACACGTTCTCTGCAAAGCGTGCTGTTACTGATAATGATGCTGTTGTGAATTGGATGGATTGTAATTTTGGCAGTAATGTTTGTTTGTCAGAAACTACTTCGTTTTTGAGAGGAAGTGGTTCTTCTTCTAACATTTATGGTTTGTTTTTTGGCCGCAATGCTCAAAAGTTTGATATTCTTGCGCAGAGTGTTCATGAAGGCGCTCACACAAATTCTGACATGCTGACAAAAGGTGTTCTTGATGACTGCGCAAAGGCGATTTATCGCGGCGCGTTAAAGATTTTGCCGTCTGCATTTGGCGCAAGTGGTTATCAGAAAGAAGATGTTACGTTGCTTAGCCCGAAAGCTGAAGCTGATTCAATTCCTGAGTTGAGAATTAATAATAATGAAGTTAAGAAATGTACGCATGGCGCAAGCATTGGTCAGGTTGATGCTGAAAAATTGTTTTATCTTATGAGTCGCGGTTTTCCAAAAACAGAGGCTATTAAAAAATTGATAGAAGCTTTTTTTGCGGCATTGTTTTTGAAGGCAGATAATGGCAAGTTTACTGCAGAATTGCAAAAATTGATTGAGGCAAAATTGTACTCAAAATGAAAGTATTTAATATTAACAAAGTTAGGGAAGATTTTCCAATACTTAATACGCCGTTGATTTATTTGGATAATGCTGCAACTACCCAAAAACCAAAGCTTGTTTTGAGAACAATAAAAAGATACTACGAAACCACAAACGCAAATATTCATCGTGGTGTTTACAAAATTAGTGAGGAAGCTACTCGTTTGTATGAAGAAGCTCATGCTATTGTTGGAAAATTCATTAATGCATCGTTTGAAGAAATCATTTTTACGAAAAACGCAACTGAATCATTGAATCTTCTTGCTTACTCACTCTGTTCCTCATTAAATCATGGTGATGAAATTCTTCTTACTCAGATGGAACATCACAGCAACATTGTTCCTTGGCAGCAGATTGCCAAACAAAAAGGTTTGAAGGTGAGGTTTGCAGAAATCAACAAAGATGGTACGCTCAACATTGAATCATTTAAATCTTTGCTGAATAAAAATACGAAAATCGTGTCTGTCACGCATGTCTCAAATTTTCTTGGCACAATTAATCCTGTTGAGGAACTTGGAAAGCTTGCGCACAATGTTAGTGCAAGATTCATAATTGACGCTTCTCAGAGCGTGCCGCACATGTCTGTTGATGTGAAAAAGATTGATTGTGATTTTGCAGCATTCTCAGGACATAAAATGTGTGGTCCGACAGGAATTGGCGTGTTGTACGGTAAGAAAGAACTGTTGGGGGTGCTTCCTCCTTTTTTGTTTGGCGGTGACATGATTAAGGAAGTTTCTTTTGAGGATTCTAAATGGAACGAGCTTCCTTGGAAGTTTGAAGCTGGCACTCCAAATATTGCAGGCGGTATTGCTTTGGCTGCTGCTGTTAAGTATTTGAAAAGAATTGGGATGGATACTGTTAGAAATCAGGAGAAAGAACTCACAACTTATGCTTTGCAAAAGCTTTCAGAATTGCATAACATAACTATTTATGGTCCGTCAGCAGAACAACGTGGAGGGATTATTTCGTTCAACATAAGCGATATCCACCCTCATGATGTTGCTGCTTTTTTGGACAAGTTTGACATTGCTGTTCGCGGCGGCCATCATTGTGCAATGCCGCTTGCAAAATTGTTGGGTGTCACAGGCACTGCGCGTGTTTCATTTTATTTCTACAACACAAATGGAGAAATTGATGTGCTTATTGATGCATTGAAAAAAGCACAGGGGTTTTTTTCAAAATGAGCTTTGATGAATTATATCGTGAACAAATAATGGACCATTATAAGAATCCGAGAAATCACGGAATTCTTGAACCTTTTACTTTCAAATTTTTTGACAACAATCCTTTGTGTGGCGACGAGATTGAAGTTCGTGCGTTTGTTGAAGGCAATGTTATTAAAGACGTCAAGTTTACCGGCAAAGGTTGTTCAATTAGTCAGGCTGCTGCTTCGATGTTAAGTGAAACAGTTAAAGGTAAAACATTATCTGATGTTCAGCAATTGACTCGTGATGATGTTATTGAAATGTTGGGCATTCCTATTGGTCCTGTGCGCGTGAAGTGTGCAGTTTTATCATTGGTTGCACTAAAAAATGGAATTATAGAATTTCAAAATGGAGTGAACAAAAATGGATAACGTAAAAATTGAAGACTTGCATGTTGAGGTTGATGGAAAGGAAATTTTGAGTGGCATTAATCTTGAAGTTAAGAAAGGTGAAGTTGTTGCTTTGATGGGCCCTAATGGTTCTGGCAAGAGTACATTGTCGTTTGCGTTGATGGGCCATCCTAAATACAAAATAACCATGGGCAGAATTCTTCTTAATGGCGAGGATGTTACTAATGCTTCTCCTGATGAGCGTGCGCGCAAGGGTTTGTTTTTGTCGTTTCAGTATCCTGCTGAGATTTCAGGAATTACGTTCGCTAATTTTTTGCGCGCCGCAATTAATGCCCGAAATCCTGATAAAAAGATTCAGGTGTTTGATTTTTTGAAATTGTTGAAGGAGAAAATGAAGTTGTTGAACATGCCTGAAAAGTTTGCAGAGCGTTATTTGAATGAAGGCTTTTCAGGGGGGGAGAAAAAAAGGGCAGAAATATTGCAACTGTTATTACTTCAGCCGAAGATTGCCATTCTTGACGAAACTGATTCTGGGTTGGACATTGATTCTTTAAAAATTGTTGCTGACGGCGTGAATTCTGCAAAAAAAGAAATGGGTGTTATTGTTATTACGCATTATCAGCGTTTGTTGAACTACATTGTTCCTGACGTTATTCACATCCTGCACAAAGGAAAGATTATCAAAACTGGCAGTAAAGAACTTGCACTTGAGCTTGAAGAATTTGGCTACAAAAAGTTTACTGGAGAGGAAGAAAAGGATACCGCGGCTGTTTCTATCTAGAAATTATTTTAAATAACGTGTTAACTTGAATCTAAAAAGAAAATCGACCACGACCAGTCAGAGACTGGTCGGATTCTCGCCC
>CAYPAC010000001.1:32726-40649 GCA_964408615.1 uncultured Methanosarcinales archaeon | reverse complement strand
CGTCGAGAAAATGCCACTTTCGACAAGCAAAAATAAGTGACTGCACTTTATAAACTTTTGTGTGAAAAAGAATATATTTCATCACGACAAAAGAAGAAAAGAAAAGCTGGCTCAAGCGGTTGTTTTCATAACACAGCGGCTTTGCACATGAATGAGTTCTAATTATGTGCAACGTATATTTCTGCACATTTTTGAAAATTAACATCAATATTGTTCAAGAATATTTATTTAGGTCTTCTTCTTTTATTATGGGGTAAAATTTCTATAGTCTCACACAATTCTCTCAATAATTGCATAAACAAAATCTTTTCCTTGGTTTGACTATCATTATAAGCTGACCAGTTTTGCACAAATTTCTTGGAGATTTTGAAATCTTCTTCTTTTGGCAAATATTGAGTTAATGGTTGTTGTACATCAAATTCGTGTTTATTTAACCCTTCTAAAATATTCTTGGTTAAATCAAAAAACAAATCTTTGTTTGTTAAACATTTACGTTCTCGCATTTTAATCTCCTCGTCTAATACTACCTTTTTTTTACAATATTATTGTGTATTGTAGTATCAATAACGTAGTAATAATGAAGAAATATCAAAAATTCCGCACTGGTGGAATAATTGGTTACGGCGGTAATCACGTACATTTCTCAACAAACATCCCAAAGAAATACTCAATAGAAGTAGCTGAAATAATGCTCAAATCACGCACTTCTCTGAGAATTTTCCAAAAACACCAATACGTCAACGCCAGTACCACAAAGGGCTTGACGATAAGCGAAGGCGGAAGGACGCTGGGGATTCAAAAAGGGGCCACCGGAGCCCATTTTTTTATTTTAAATAGAAGTTATTAATTTGTGTGTACCTCTACAAACTCTGTTTTTATTTGTTTGAACGATATTAATGATTTAATCTTTACAACGCCTTTTCTTGAAATAACGTTCTTGACCAATTGGTAATATTCGTCTTGGTCTTTCACCCTGACTTTAACTATTAATTCCCAGTCGCCAGTACAAATGTCAACGCTTTCAATTTCGTGATGCTTTGCTAATTCTTTTGCAATTCGTTCAGGATTTCCGTATTCATCAGGCGACAAATTTATCAAAATAAACGTGCAGAACCCTTCTTCAATTTTTTTGTAGTCAAATACTGCTTTGTACGTCTTGATGATGCCTTCTTCTTCAAGTCTTTTGATGTTGTAGTGTATTGTTGTAGATGGTTCTTTGAGTTGTTTGGCTATTCTCGCTATCTGCGGTGTGCAGTAGTCTTTTTTGAACAATTCTATTAGTTTTGGCTTAATATCTTTCATATGTCGGAAACCTCCTGCACGGAAACCACTCACTTTAGCTCGTTTGAAGAGTGCTGAGGTTTCCGAGCATGCTCAAGAACCACCAACTTATGTATCTATTTGTGGTTCTTGACAAATTGAATAATATTCAACTATTTATATACTTTTCGGTTATTATTTGAATATTGTTCAGTTATGTTTATAAGGTAAGTCTGTTTATTTGGCAGTACAATGATAACTACACAAGCAGAGGCAGTTCTGGTGCAGGAAAGCACTGGTTTACTTTATTGATTCTGAACTATTTTTCAGACCATGCATAACACAACCTGAAAAAATAAAGCTATATGCCAATCATCTTCCTAAAGAAGCAAAAAAATTTTTGTTAAACAACAGCATTAGTGTTGTTGACTCAACATCTTTCAGCGGTGCAACAACAGGTTTCTTGCGAATAGCTATCGGAACAAAAGAAGATAATGCCGCAGTTGTAAAAGCATTAAAACAATGGGTGGAAAAATGAAAGAACTTGCAATCATCGGTTTCGGCAGATTTGGCCGGCTAGCTGCAAAACATTTGAAAAAGCATTTCAATGTTTTTGTTGCCGACAAAATAAACAAGAAACCTGAAGCTGATGTTCTTGGAGTTAAATTTGTTGACTTAAAAACCGCTGCGCAAAAGCCAATACTTATTTTGTCAGTTCCTGTTCAGCAGCTTGAAGAAACATTGAAAGAAATAAGCAAAAATATACGTTCAGGAACACTTGTGCTGGATGTTTGCTCTGTCAAAGTGTTACCTATTCAGCTGATGAAAAGTATCTTACCACAAAATGTTGACATTATCGCAACTCATCCTTTGTTTGGCCCGCAAAGTGCAGTCAATGGAATTGCGGGGCACAAAATAGTTATTTGTCCAGTGAAGACAACAATGTTAGAACAAGTAACAAAGTTTTTACAAAGTCTTGGGCTTAAAACAATAATCGCAACTCCTGAAGAACACGACAAAGTAATGGCGCGAACTCAGGCTTTGTCACACTTTATTGGGAAAGCGCTTTCAGATATTAATAAGCAAGAATTCAGTGTTCCAACATTTCAGAAATTAGTTGAGCTTAAAAAAATGGTTGCAAATGACAGCGATGAATTATTCAGCACGATTCAGACTTTAAATCCTTTTGCGGCACAAGCTCGCAAACAATTTTTGACATCATTAAAAAAGATTGAAGGGGGATTAGCATGTTAGAATTATTATTAATTGCAGGATTAAGCATTGTTTTGTTGAGCAACTACGGCAGTTGTTGTACTGATATGTCATACTCTGAGCAGGATAGAACTCTGCGAGAATTGCAAAACAATGTTGTTGAATTAATCACGCTAAAAAACAAGGCATTAGCAGACCAGCGTGATTTTTTGTTGAACTCAAGCGTCCCAATAGTGCATGCAAGGGTTAACACACTCGCAGAAATTGTGCAGAACACAATGGCACTTGCGTTCATACAGAGCCTTGTTGACGCAATGTCAATTGAAGCAAACTTGTGGTGGGGCGCGCAGGAAAAACAACAACAAATAGACGATAACAACCGCCGGATTCAAAAGTTGCCTTCATTATCATACGAACAATTAGAGGAAGCAAAACGAAAAGGAATAAACATTATTTAGAGGTATAAAATGGGAGTAGAAGAAAAAACAAATAAGGAACTTGAAGAATTCAAAAGAAGTATTGCAGAACTTCATGATGAAATGGTTAAGGGTGATTCAGGCATTGCTTTTGATGAAAACAGTAATCTTCGCCCTGTTGCTGAAATTGAAAGAATGAAATTTCAACGAATGCTTGCAAAAAATCCTGAATATTTGGCTTGGTTCAGAAAAAAGGAAGAACTATTACGGGAAAAAGAAGATACTGTGAAACAAGCATATGCGCCAGTATTAGAGCCAGCATACTTGGGTTAATTATTTATTGAAGAATCTTACTAAATCTTTTGTTTTCCACGCTTTTATTTTATTTTGTTTCTGAAAATGTTCATCGTCTGACCAAATCTCTGATTTGGTTGTGAGTGCAGCTGCTACGAATGGTGCGTCTTTTATGTCAATATTTTCCATTGTTTTTATCGCTTCATCAATTTTTATTGAAATAATTGAGTCATCAAGAATAACCAATTTATTCATTAAATTCTTGAGAATGGCATTAAATTCAGCTTCAGTTGTTTGAGATTTTTCAAGAATGTACTCTTTGTATTTTTTAATTTCTTTATCTGAGAAACTTATTGTTAACAATTCACCTTCAAAATGAGTAATTAAATATATTGTTAGTGAGTCTTTTATGAGTGCTGCAATCAAAACGCCAGTGTCCACAACAAGTCTCATTGTTTGAACCGTTTTAGAATTTCGCCTTTTATTTTGTGACCAATATTTTCAGCATCTTTTTCAGTGAGTTTGCTTTTTGCAACTATTTTGTTCATCCAGTGTAATTCACGCTCTTTGTTCTCAAAAGCTTGCCGAGCTACAGCACTCCATTTTATTTCAGAATGCATCATCATCTCGCCGTGCAGTTCTTCAGGAACAGATAGTGTCATATTGGCCATTTTATGTGTAGTATGTGTTAACAAATATTTAAATCTTTTGTTTAATTGTCTTCATCATACGGTGTCAATACTTCAACAGCATCATCAACCAACAATGTTTTTTCATAAACGCTGACCATGCCTTTGCTGACCTCAAATAGTGGCGGGTGTGCGTGCAGTGCACCTGCCTGCAATAATTCTTTTAGTCCAAGACTTGTTTTTGCTGTGCCGAATATTTTTGTCAGCCAGCGTGTTGTGAATGGCAGATTTTTGTAGTTTTGTGCAACATGTGCAAGTATGTCTCTTGCAAACGGGCTTCTGACTGGTTTTGGAGCAATAAAAGAAAAAATGTTTCCCCGTTCTGCTTCGTCAACTGTTCCACCACCTGTTGTTGCAAATGGTTCTATTGCAATGATTTGTCCTTTTTCTAAAACTGTTTTGTTTCCGTTGTCATAGTTTGGAATTGAAGGTTCGTCGTGTATTTCCCATTGGTTTATTCCATGGCCTGACAAATTTTTTATTGGCTGAAAATTGTGTTTTTTTATTGTTTCTTCTATTGCTTTTCCTATTTCTCTGATTTCAACTCCGACTTTTACTGTTTTGATTGCATTTCTTAATGCTTCTTTGACTGCTTCAACAAGTTTTTCGTGTTTCCCGCTTAAATCAACTGTACATGCAGTGTCTCCTACGCATCCGTCGATATGTGCGCCAACATCCAAGCAAACTATTTGCTCTGTGAGAATTGTTTCATCATTTGGCTCTGGTGTTGCGTGTGCGGCAACTTCATTTAAACTCAGTTGTGTGGGCCATGCCGGTTGCGCGCCTAATTCAACAATTTTTTTGTCAATCGCATCTGCAATATCTATTAGTTTTGCCCCAGGCTTGATTAGTTTTTTGCCAAACATTAGTGCTTCAGCTGCAATCTTTCCTGCTTTGCGCCATTTTTCCAAATCGTCCATTAAGGAGAGAAACAGTTATTTCTTTTTAAATCATGCTGTTCTCATGACGTAATTTCCATTTTCAGCTTTCTGAAATCCTAATCTTTTTGCAGTTATATCGTATAGTAAAAATCCTTGGTGTGGCATTAAGTGTATATTTCCATAACAAATTGTTGGACATTTTCGTGCTTTTTCTCTGATTTCTTGTTCTTCTTCTGCAGACATTCTTGCAGCATCTTCGAGTGTTGCTAATGGCAAATAAAGTCCATTTTGTTTAAATGTTTCGAATGTCATTATTGCCAATTTGTTGTTTTTGACTGAAAGAACTTCAACTTCTGGAACATTGTTTTCTTTTGCAAAATCAACAATGCGTGACAATAATGCTACAGACCACCATAAAGGTTTTAATGGATTGTATTCGTTCACGTGCTTCTTTATGCCTTGAATTTGCTCTACTGCTATTTTTTTTTCTCCAGGACTGAATGTTGCGTACCCTGCAAGTCTTCCTTTGTAAAGAATGCAGAATGCAAATTGTCCTGCATACTTGATGTCATTGCCGAATGTATAGCTTGAGTCTAATTCTTTGTCATTATTGTCTTTTTCTGAGAGTGCGATTCCTGTTCTAACATCTTTTGTTAAGGAATATTTGCCAAGTTCTTGTACTGTTCTGTTGTTTCTTATAAACTTCTTGAGAAATTCTGCGCTTTCTGGTTTTGCACATTTGAATTCTCTCAATTCTTTTGCAAGTTTTATTGATGGTTTTCCCGCGCAGTTTTTTGCAAGCAGGTGAAAAATTGTGTCTTTGACATTTTCCATATCAAATGGCTTGTAATCTTCTTTTAGAGTTTCTAAATCTGCACCTTCATAGACGCACTTTACTAAATAATCAAGCTGTCTGCCCATGTTAATACACTATCGCAATTGTCACTCTTTTTATTTGTTCAAACCGCACTTTTTCTGGGTCAGGAACAGGATTGTTGTCGCCTTTTAATATTGCAAACCAGCCTTGTTCGTCACTGCCTATTTCTATAACTCGATGAATTATTACACTCCCGTCTTTCCAAGTATACGAAACAATGTCGCCGACTTGTATTTCTTCAGGTGTTTGCGGGATTATTTGCAGTGCATTTGAGCCAATGTCAAATACTGGTGCCATCGAGTGTGTTGGCGTGAATGTCGCCCAGCGCGCATTTGGCACGTCAATTATGATTCTGTCTGGCAATACTTTTATTTTGTCTTCACTTATTCTGTCAGCAGGCATTGCTCTTGCTGGCAGTCCTACAATAACGCTTTTTGCACGTTCAACATTTTCATCTATGCCTAATGTCTGGTATGTATCATTTGCCAGCCAGCCAAGTGTCAAAAGCATCAGTACAGTTATCAAGATAATGCTCTTTTTCATGAATCTTATAGAAGAAATTGGTTTATAAACCTTTGTTTTTTTGTTACTTTATAGTGGTTATTAATTGAAACTAAGTTTTTTTTAGTAAAATCCCCCTTTTTTATAACATACTTGATATAACAAAAAGCCATTTGTGGTCTATAAACCAGCGATATAACTTTAGCAATCTGAGAGGTTTATCGTCGGTGAGTGATAGTTTTATAAATTCTGCACTATTATAAGTTAATATGAGTGCAGAACTTAAGCAGGTTATTCAAAGGCTTGACGTAATAAAATCTGAACTTGATTTAATTAAAGAGCGAGTTGTTGATGCAGATATGTTTTTGAGTAAAGAAGATAAAGATGATTTAGCACTGGCACGTCAAGAGTTTAAGCTGCGCAAAACAAAATCACTTCAACAATTGGAAAAAGAATTGGTGTGATGTATGTTTTCTGTTGAGTTCTCTCGTCAAGGAGAGAAATTTCTTAAGGATTGTGACAAAGAACTAAGTTTGAGAATAAGAGAAAAGATTAAGCATTTACTAATAGAACCAGTGCCACATAATGCAGTTAGAGTTCAGGGAGAAGAACGAACATTCAGAATAAGAATTGGCGATTATAGAGTGCTTTATGAAGTTTACTGGAAAGAAAATGCAATTCTTATTGCCAAAATTGATAAAAGACCACGTGCTTATGACTAATAATCATAGTTTGTTTGATGTTGGCAATAATTTATTCCATAATTTGATAAGTATAATACTTTCTCTCACGGTTTGTAAGAGCACAAAAATAAAAGTTACATTACAAAACAAGTCTGTTTAGTGCGGTTTGCATTGTTCTCTGCGTTTTTCTACAAGCCCAAACATTCTGCGGTGTTTATCCACATAATGATTATTTACCCACTTATCACCTGTTTTGTCGCCGTAAGCGTCAACAACTTCCTTAAACAGTTTTTTATATATTGCTTTGAATTGTTGTTCAGGATCATTTTCATAAACTCTTCTTTCTTCCCAAGGAACATCATTATTGTCGAATAACAGCCTGTTTACGATTCCTGTTTTTGGGCAGACAAATTGTAATTCTCCTTGTTTCCAATAATCACCCCCTGTGCATCCGTGCGGTTCTGTATACCAGTGTGTTTGAATTGCTTTAAGCACACCTATTTCATGAGGATTGTTACAGCTACCACACTCAATAGTCATTTTTTTGTTTCGTTCATCAATTGCAATGAGAATTTTGTGTTCTTCATCACGAATTTTTGTCAATCGTTCTTCTAAACTTGCCATGATTATTGAATTTGAGTGCAGGTTTTAAAAATATATCTGTCTTGGAGAATATGTTTTCGCCACATTTATAAGCTTAAATAATTAATTCTGTTGATGAACCTTGCATCTCTTAAAAAAAGGCTTGTTATCAGTCATTTTTTGTACGTCTTTTATCTTGCGCTTGTAAGAACAAAGTTAGGTCTTAAAAATATGGACAGTTTTGCAGGAAAACACAGTAAAATTTTATCACTATTAAGTTATTTTTCAGTATTTTTAGGTTTTGTTGGCATGATTTTTATTTCTGTTGACCTGATAAAAGGTGTGTATGATATTCTTTCTGCAAATGCGGCTCCAACTGTTGGGCTTGTTCTTCCGTTTGATGTCAAGGGTGCTTTTTATGTTCCATTCGTTTACTGGCTGATTTCAATAATTGTTGTCATGTTGGTTCATGAGTTTAGCCACGGTATTTTTGCACGGCTTTATAATGTTAAAATAAAATCTACTGGC
>CAYPAC010000001.1:24906-32716 GCA_964408615.1 uncultured Methanosarcinales archaeon | reverse complement strand
TTTGCTGGTGCTATTGTTCCAATCATTCCAGGTGCTTTTGTTGATATTGATGAAAAAAGTTTAAGAAAAAAACCTGTATTTCAGCAATTATCAATATTTTCTGCAGGCCCTTTTGCAAACATGATTTTTGCAGTAGTGTTTTTTATGTTGCTTCTCACTTTAATTCCTGCTGTCGATTACTTTTATCATCCTGATGGTGTTAAAATAACTGAAGTTGTTAAAAATTCTCCTGCTGAAATAACCGGGTTGGCTGTCGGCGAGGTTATAAAAAATATTGATGGGAAAGACATCAAAACAGATAGTGATTTCTCTTTAGCTTTTGATGGCAAAATAAAAGGCAACGAAATGATTGTTAATGAGAAGGATGTTGTTTTGGGCAGTAATGCCAATAATCCATTTTTGGGTGTTGTTGTCGAACAGCAGTATAAACTTGCAACAAACTCGTTATTTGCACCATTTATTCGCTGGCTGAAAGAGCTTGTTTTTTGGCTGTTCGCGCTTAATCTTGGTGTTGGCTTGTTTAATTTGCTTCCTTTAGGACCTCTTGATGGCGGAAGAATGATGCATGTTGTGTTGTGCAGGTATTTTCCTGCAAAGCATGCTAACAAATTGATGACAACATTGAACATGTTTTTGCTGGTTGTTTTGGGCACAACTCTTGTTCATTCGTTTGTATAAGATGAAAATAAAAAAATTTCTTAAACACATTGATGATTTTGTAGATGAAACTCTCAATCCTGAAATTTATCCAAGCATTGCTGTCTGTGAATTGTCTGACGTTATAACAGGAGAGCAGTTTCTTGTTGGTTTTGTTCATGTGCAGACAAAACTTTTGGGCGGTTCTCTTCATGAACGCATTAAAAACAAAATTCTCAGCACTGTAGCAAAATCTGATTATTACAGCATGATTATTGCGCCTGAATACAGTTTTTCGCGTGGAAGAAACCCGTTTAATGAAAAAGAAAAAGACAAAATTGTTGAGAGAATTGCAGAAGCAACAAAAAGCAGAAATGCATTGGTTGTGCCTGGAACTATTGTTTGGCACAAATGGGACTTGCTGTACAACACTGCTTATGCAATTGCAGATGGTGAAGTTTTGTGTGAGTATCATAAGCAAAGAATTACTGTTGAAGAAGACTTGCTGGCACACAGAAATAATGCACGGTTTTATTCCGGTAAAGCTCCTGGAGTTTTTGAGTGGAACGGGCTTCATGTAGGAATTGAGATTTGTGCTGATGCAGGTTTGCTTGATAAGTCAATGAAGTATTGTGATTTGCAAATTCTTGTTTCCTGCGGCATGTCTTGGACAGAGCCTTGCGCAAAATATGTTTTGGTCAATGACGGAAATTTGTGCACACTGCGCGCAGAAAAAGAAGGAAAAGCAATTTTTTGCAGGGAGCGCAAGTAATATTAACTACTATAAAGGGATAACACAACCGTAAGGTTTATAAAGCGTGTTCTGTTGAAGAGCGTGTTAAAAACAAGGTTGTTATGATAAAGCATTATTGAGTTTTGATGAGAGTGATAAACGAATTAAGAAGATTGGGCTTCACAGGCATTTGAGGCCTTGTGAATCTTTTGGGTTGACTATCGACGGTCTTGAAGGAAAGCTTGATGGTGATTTGAAGTGTGCAAATGAAGATATATTGATAAGTTATGGTGAATGGTTGAGTTTGTCTTTTGAGAGGCATGGAAAAATTCTGGCGGCATATGTTGATCCTGAAGGATTGTTATTGCAGGGCAATAAGCACGTTAAAAAGGATTTTAAGTTTTTTGAGGAAGTTGAATTTGGCGTGTCTGTGCCATCATTGCAATTGATAAGATTAAAAGAATTTAGTGATGTTTTTGTTAAATTTATGTATGGCAGAATTTTCAAAGACTTGCCGGAAGAAATACAAAAAAATGCCCGTGTATTCTTACCTCCAGATGGGGAGATGTGGCCTGTTGGTCGTGGCTTCTACTTCAGTGTCTTTGTCTACTACTTCGACAACTGGGCGTCTCGCGGGGTAGTCGTTAACGCAGGGCAAAAATTTTTAAATATGAACATTCTTAAACACGAAATACTGAAGAATCTTCATTAATTTTATAAACAAAATAAATAACTCAATTATTCATGCGCATCCTTATCACAGGCGGTACTGGTTTTGTTGGTTCTAATCTTGTTGCAATGCTTGCAAGAAACAATGATGTTGTGACAAATGGCAGAAAGGATGAACAGCAAATTTTGCCTGTAAGAATTTACTTCCAAGCTGATTTCACACAAATCGACTGGTCAAAACAAGGAACTTTTGATGTTGTATTCCACCAAGCTGCAATTAATGACACGCAATTCAAAGACTGTCCTGAAATGTTTCGCGTGAATGTTGATGCGTCAATGTCATTATTTAGAGCTGTTATTGCTAATGGTTGTAAAAGAATTGTGTATGCGTCATCAACTGCTGTTTATGGTAAAGGGCAAGTGCCTTTTAAGGAAGATGTTTGGCCAAAACCATTGACTTATTACGGGGAATCAAAACGAACGCTTGATGAGCTTGCGATGGCGTTGGCAAGAGAACATACTGATGTAACGATTGTCGGGCTTAGATATTGCAACATTTACGGTCCAAGAGAAAATCACAAACAAAAACGTGCCAGCATGATTTACCAGCTTGCACAACAAATGCTCACTGGCAATCCTAAATTATTTGAGTGGGGGCATCACAGGAGAGATTTTATCTACATTGATGATGTTGTTGAAGCAAATCTTTTAGCAATGCAAGCCAAAGAAAGTTGTGTCGTCAACTGCGGCACAGGAAAAGCAGTGAGTTTTAACGAAATCGTGCATTTTTTGAACAGAACTTTGGGAACAAACAGAAAGCAAGAATACATCAAGAACCATTTTGAAAAGACATACCAAGAGCACACTGTTTGTGATATGAATTTAGCAAAAGAAAAACTTGGTTTTCTTCCAAAATATTCTGTTGAAGAAGGAATTAAGAAATATTATGAAAGTGGGTGGTTGAAGAGAAATTTATAGATTTAACTGCAAATATTAAAACCAAACCTTTATAAATAAGATAGTCTTATCAGTAAGATAAACTTATCAACGAGGTGCTTTGCATGGAGAAAATTGAAGTTACAAGTCTAAGTTCAAGAGGGCAGGTAGTTATTCCTCAAGATATAAGAAACAGGTTGAATCTTCACGAAGGTGAAAAGTTTGTTGTTATTGGAGAAAATGACACCATTATTTTAAAAAAGCTGCAAGTGCCGTCTTTTCAGGGTTTTGATAAACTATTAAAAAAAACAAGGGAGTTTGCTAAAAACAAAGGACTAAAGCAGAGCGATGTTGGTGAAGCAATTAATAGGGTGCGTGCTTCATGATTTTGCGTGTTGTTTCAGATACGAATGTTTTCATTTCAGGCATATTTTGGGAAGGCAATTATTGTTCTCAAATTATTGATTTGTGGCGCGCGGGAAAAATTCTTTTAGTTTGTTCGCTTGAGATGATTGACGAATTGGCAGACACTTTAAGGAATTTCAAGATAAAGATGGATGAAAAATCTGTAAAAGAATGGTGTTCGATTCTTATTGAAAATGCAATAATTGTAGTTCCAGCTGAGAAACTTGAGCTTGTTAAAAATGATACAAAAGACAATAAATTCTTCGAAGCTGCTGTTGCGGGCAAGGCACATTACATAATTAGTCAAGATAAGAAACACGTTTTAAGCATCCCAACGTTCAGATGGATACAAACAATTAATCCTGAAAAATTTATTGAACTGATTAAAAATCATCACTAATTTAAACAATCCTGATTTATTCTTCTCATGCAGCTCTTTAAAAACATTGAAGTTATAGATAAAGCAATCTATCTGAAAGAACATGATGTTTTGGTTTTGTCTGACTTTCATCTTGGTTTTGAAGAATCTCTTAACAAAAAAGGTGTTTTTGTTCCAAGATTTCAGCTGAAAGACATTTTTCAGAGTTTGAAAAATATTTTTGAAAAAGTTTATCCAAAAATAATTGTTGTCAATGGAGATTTGAAGCATGAGTTTGGCAGGATTTCTGAGCAGGAGTGGCGTGATGTTTTGAAACTGATTGATTTTTTGAAAAAACACTGTGAAGAACTTGTTGTTATCAAGGGGAATCACGACACTATTCTGAAGCCGATTGCTGAAAAGCGCTTGATTACTTTGGTGCCTGAATTTCGCACAGCAGACATAATAATTGTTCATGGCGACAAGTTGCAAGAGTTTGACAAGAGCATAAAAACAATCATTATCGGCCATGAACATCCTGCTGTTGGCCTGCGAGAATCTGGCCGTGTTGAAAAGTTCAAGTGTTTTCTGGTCGGCAAATACAAAAAACAAGCTCTTATTGTCCAGCCTTCTTTTAATCCTCTTCTTGAAGGTACTGACATATTGAAAGAAAGAGTTCTAAGTCCATTTCTCACAGACATTTCAAATTTTAATGTTTTTGTCGTCAATGAAAAAACAAAAGAAATACTGAAGTTTGGGAAAACAAAAGGAATGTATGAATTAAGACAGGTCTTACTTTCATCTGAAGACACAGTGCCCATAGACGAAGCCATAAGAAGAGCTAAGAAAAAATGGCAACCAAACATTTTTAAACTAACACTTGCAAACAAATAAAATAATTAGTTTTGGAGGAAAAATATGGTAGTTAAAACCCCGTCACAAATGGCCGCTGAAGAACAAAAGCGTTATGCAGAAGCGCAAAAGCTAAAGGAAGAGCGAGAAAATAGTATTCATCAAACAATCGACAACTGTTTTGCATCTTCTGAACTGCGGGGCAACGTAACATCCAAAGGCGGAACTGTAATGTACAACACAGATAGTAAGGATTTACTCCCTGACGAAGATATCCGTGTTATAGCCGATTATTTTTTTCAAAGAGGATGGAGCGCAAATTACGTTCCAGGCAGGTCACTTTATGGTGAGAACGCGAAACATGGCACCCACATATTTGTTATCGAACCATTGGGGGACAGAAAATGATGACACCAAAAGATTTGGCTCGCGAGAGCAATGACAAAAGACGCGTGAGAGCTGAGCATTTTGTCACGTCAGCAATGGACCGTGCATGTATTGACGGCAAAGTAACAGAAAAAGGCGGTGAGTTTGAAGTCAGCGGCTTAACAGTTGATGACAATAATTATGTTCGACAGCACTTGATTAACCATCATTGGGAAAATGTTGTGCGCTATGTGGACGGAAAATACCAGATTAAAGTAACACCAAGTCCGTATGCATTTAAATGAAAACTCCTAAAGAACTTTCAGCATTGGCGTCTCAGTCAAGATTGAAGTATGTTGTTTCTAATTTGAATGTTGCGATGGATCGTGCATCTCTGGAGGGTAAGGTTGCTAAAGATGGCGGCACATTTGAAGTTTGTCCTATGAGTGCAGATGACTGGAATATTATCATAGAATATTTGGAAGATTATCACTGGCACGCAGTTTTAAAGTACAATCCTGCTGCTGAGAAATACACGATAAAAGTCAGCCCAGCAAAGGAGGACTAAAATGAAAACACCTGAAGAATTGAGAGAGCAATCTAAAGAAGAGTTGGTTGCGGTGTTTCAAAAAAATCTTCATCTACGAAACATTAGGCAAACGATTGATGACGCAGTAAAAAAAGCAGTTGAAGGTGGTTTAATTACAGATAAAGGTGGTGCGTTTGGCTGCGGTGTTGCTGAGGAAGACTTGTCAATAGCAGCAAAATATCTTGCACAACACGGCTGGAAAATTGTCTGTTACCATGATCACGGCCCAATTTACAGCGCATTTGAAATCGCGCCAATACAATTGTCATTCACTGTAGAAAAAGTAGTGCTGGGCAATGATGATGCTATTGGTGTTGTTAGATCAAATATTAATTATTCTTGGTGATGATAGAAAAAGTGTTGAAAGAAGCAGAAAGCACCATTAATCGAGAAGAAATTAAGAAAAGATTGCCTTTACAAATCATGCATCAGACTTTAAATGTAATTTTGGAATATCTTGAACAAAGAGGATTAATTCTTGATGGGCACAAAGGTATTCTCTGGACGTATAACGAAAGTTCAAAGCTAAGCGCAGCGATACGCGCAGGAACTGAGATATAACTTTCAAAGAAAGGAAGATAATTACTCCAAATCCTTCCATTCATTGATTGCTTTTTCATAGCGTTGCAGTGTTCCTGTGTCAAACCATTGTCCTGAAAAAGGATAACCAAAAAGTTTTCCTTCTGCTGCAATTTTTGGAAACACGTCTCGCTCAATTGAGCATGGCCCATTTAGGACTAATTTAATAATTTCTGGCTCTAAAATATACAATCCTGCGCTTATCAAGTTTCCAACATTTGGGTCTTTTGGTTTTTCTACAAATTCAGTAATCTTATTACCATCCATGCGTGCTACTCCATAATCTGAAGGATTTTCAACATTTTTGAGAGCAAGCGTTGCTTTTGCCTTGTTTTCTTTGTGCGCGACAAACATGTCAACTAAATTAATGTTCTTCAACTCATCTGCATTACACATGACGAATGTTTCTGTTAAAAATTTTTCAGCAAGTTTGAGAGGGCCTGCTGTTCCGAGTGGTTCTTGTTCTTCCACATAACTTATGTTTATTCCAAATTTTTTGCCATCGCCGAAGTATTGTTTTATTTTATCTCCTTTGTATCCTATGGAAATAATCATGTCGTTTATTCCGTATTTTTTGAATAAGTCAATAACGTGTTCTAATAATGGTTTGTCATGAAGAGGTATTAGTGGTTTTGGCAGTTCTTTTGTTAACGGCGCAAGTCTTGTTCCTTTGCCTCCTGCCAGAACAAACGCTTTTTTTGGCCTGTCTGCTCCTAATGCTTTCAACAGCAAAAGCTCAACTGCATGGCTTCTGTTTTTTACTGTATGCCCGTCAATACTTTTGTCAACTTGTTGAAGTATTTCTGTGTCTACTGTTAGTGTCACGCGTTCTTTCATTTTGGCTGTTGATGAATCATAAGTTATTTAAATGTTCGCCCTGTTGCTCGTCTGATGGAGTTTGAAAAGCATAAATCTTTGTCAGAATTGTTGGGCGAAAAGCTTGGTTTTTTGCTTGGCGTAGGATTGTTTGCAACCATTGCTTTTTTTGTTATTGGCAAGACCGGTGTTTTGTGCTGGTCATTGGAAAATTTTGCAAGATTTGCAGGCAGTATTTTGTTAATTTATTTAATAATTGAAATCATCAGGAGGTTAAGCGGCAGAAATGCAAATAAGATTGTTTCTTAAGGGTATTCATCATGGTTTTGGCAGGTTTGGCAAGTCTGTAGCTAATGCTGTGAACAGTGTTCTTTTGTTTGTCATGTACTTTGTTGGCGTTGGTCTTGCTGCGTTATTTACGAAAATTTCTGGAACAAAATTGTTGAATTTTGGAGTTCAACGCAAATCACACTATAATGAAACAATTATTGGTAATGAGTCTAAGGAAGACTATTACCGTCAGTTTTGAGGTGCACAATGTATGTTTTGGGAATTTCATGTTTTTATCATGACGCATCAGCAGCGTTATTGCATGATGGCAGAATAATTTCTGCTGCTGAAGAAGAGCGTTTTACAAGAATAAAGCATGATACGAGTTTTCCAATCAATGCTGTCGAGTGGTGTTTGCGTGACGCAAATATTACTGTGAATGATGTTGACTGTGTTGGCTTTTATGAAAAACCTTTGCTTAAATTTGAGCGGTTGATGGCTCAGCATGTTGTGATGTTTCCAAGAAGTCTTGGCATGTTTGTTCATTCAATGCCTTCGTGGCTGAATGAAAAATTAAGAGTTCAGTCACTCATAAAAAAGA
>CAYPAC010000001.1:18892-24896 GCA_964408615.1 uncultured Methanosarcinales archaeon | reverse complement strand
CTGAAATACAAAGGTGACATTTTTTTTTGTGCGCCACCATCTTGCCCATGCTGCTTCTTCTTTTTTAGTCAGTCCTTTTAACGAGGCTGCTATTTTAACTGTTGATGGCGTTGGAGAGTGGGAGACAACAACACTTGGTCGTGCAAAAAACAACAAAATAACTCTGACAAAAACAATTGATTTTCCACATTCATTAGGATTATTGTACAGCACTGTGACTGCGCATTTAGGTTTTAGTGTTAATAATTCTGAATATAAAGTGATGGGTTTGGCTCCTTACGGAAAACCTGTTTATTACGATAAATTCAAAAAAATGATTGACGTAAAAGATGACGGAAGTTACCAGCTTGACATGTCTTATTTTGTGTATCATTACAAAATGACAATGCCAAGTAAAAAATTTTTGGACGAGTTTGGACATGTAAGAAAACCTGACGAACCTGTTACTGAGCATCACAAAAATATTGCTGCATCGTTGCAAAAAATTACTGAAGATGTTTTGTTTTTGATGCTTAACTATCTTCACAAAATTACTAAATCAAAAAATTTGTGCATGGCAGGCGGTGTTGCATTAAACAGTGTTGCCAACGGAAAAATTTTGAAAAACACGCCATTTAAAAACATTTATGTCCAGCCTGCCGCTGGCGATGGTGGCACAAGCATTGGTGTTGCTTCTTATATCTATAACTCAATTTTTGATAATAAAAGAAATTTTGTGATGGAAACAGCATATCTTGGTCCAAAGTTTTCAACTGAAGAAATCAAAGAATTTCTTGATAATAACAACATAAAATATTCAACATTAAAAGATGATAAAGATTTGGTTAACCTTACTGCCCAGTTGATTTATGACAACAATGTTGTCGGGTGGTTTCAGGGCAGAATGGAGTGGGGTCCGAGAGCTTTAGGTTCAAGAAGCATTCTTTCCAACCCCTGCAATCCAAAAATGCAGGACATTCTAAATATTAAAGTTAAGCATCGTGAAAAGTTTAGGCCTTTTGCTCCTGTTGTTTGTGTCGAGGATGCTGACAAATTTTTTGAGTGCGACAAACCAATACCAATATCTACAGATTTTATGCTGATGGTATATCCAATCAAAAAAGAAAAACAAAAATTAATTCCCGCAGTAACACATGTTGATGGTTCTGGCAGACTGCAAACAATACGCAAAGAACACAATCCTCATTATTGGGGTGTGATTAAGGCATTTGGAAAATTAAGCAAAACACCAATCTTGATAAACACATCATTTAACATTCGCGGTGAGCCAATTGTTTGCACGCCACATGATGCATACAAATGCATGATGGGCACAGGCATTGATTATTTAGTAATGGATAAATTCCTGATAAAAAGAGCAGACAATCCGCAGGACATGTGGGATTCTGAGAAGTACGCGAAAGATTGAAAGTTTTAAATACTTAAGGACATTTCACATTATTGTGGTCATGAACAAAAAAGGCAAAATAAATGCTGTCAAAGTAACTTTGGATGTATTGGGGTTTGCATTAGTTTTAGGCGGCAGCATTTTGGTAAGATATCCTGCGGCCGAACAGATGAGTATTGTCGGCGGAATACTTGTATCAATAGGTGTTGGATTATTAGCATTGTCGAGGACTATCTAAAATGGAAATGACACTTGTTCATATCTGGGTGCTGATGGCAGAAGCAATCGGCATATTGTTGGTAGACAAAAAAATATTGCTTTATTACACAATAGCTGTTCTTTTTACTGTGATGTTGTTCTTCTTTTTGTAAGCAAAAGATTAATAAATAACTTATTCATTGTTGAATTCTATGCCAAACAACAGAAGCATTTTGCTGCAATTCTGGGATTTTTTAAAAGTCCGCAAAAAATGGTGGCTTCTTCCAATAGTTATCATGCTTTTGTTGATGGGTACGTTAATAGTGTTCAGCCAGTCATCAACAGTCAGTCCGTTTGTGTATGCGTTGTTTTAAAATGGATTGTAGAGTTGATTGAAAGAGTTGAACTTTTTAATTTATGATAATCATAATTTCATCAATTCTATCTGGATTTAGACTTATTTGAAGTCCATAATTTGTTGGTTTTGCAATGATAAGCCCTTCTTTGATTAATTCTTTTGCAGCTTCTTTTGCTTTGTCAGCATGATCTTTTGGAACTCCTGAAATGGCATGTTCAAATGCAGTATGTTTGCCGCCGATGATTCTGTGACGGAAAAGTTTTATCAAAATTTGTTTTTTGAAATCCATTACGCAAACATTTAGTGTGTTCTTTATATGTTTTGCTCAGAATATTGTTCATAAATTGTATTTTGAAATTACAAAAAGTATATAAACAAAACCGTGTTTATGAACAATATGCGAGAGAAAAGCTCATTTTTATTGGTATTTGGTGAATCTCCGGTTATTAAGGTTATTGATTACTTGCTCGACAATCAAGAGCTTGATTACAGTCTTACAGACATTGCAAAAGGTGCTGATGTTGGTTGGTCAACTTTGCACCAGTTTTGGAAAGACTTTGTCAAGTTGAACATTGTTAAGCGCACACGAAGAATTGGAAGAGCAGAATTATACAAACTGAACAGAAATAATCCTTTAGTCGAAAAACTCATAGACCTTGATTTGTTTATTTCAAAACAGATGATTGAAAAAGAGCTTAAACAGCAGAAGATTGTTGCGTGATTATTCTTTCTTCATATGTCAGAAAACACTTGAATTCTTCATCTTTAATTTGACTGTGTTTTTTTTTGCATCTTGTGTTTTCTGAACACGTCAAGAACATACGTTTTCATGTTTTTTGTTCTGAACGAATAGTGTGTGGTATTGTTAGTATGTTCTTGACGAACGGAAACAATATAACGTCTTTTATGCTCGGTTGATTGGTTAATATCATAATCATTCTGTCTATGCCTATTCCAACCCCGCCTGTTGGTGGCATTGCGTATTCTAATGATTCAACAAAGTCTTCATCCATTGGGTGTGCTTCTTCTGCTCCTGCGCGTAATTCTTTTGCTTGTTGTTCGAGCAGTTTTCTTTGAACAATAGGATTATTTAGTTCTGAGTAAGCATTTGCAAATTCCATGCCTACAATAAATAATTCAAACCTCTCAATGAATCCGTGATAGTTTGTATCACGACATTCTTTGCACAAAGGTGTTGATTCAACAGGATGGTGTGTGATAAATGTTGGCTGTATTAGTTTTGCTTCTACTAATTCTTCGAACAATGCTTGTATGATTTTTCCTTTTGTTATATCTCCTTTGATTTCAAGATTGTACGTTATTCTTAAGTCAAATATTTCTTTATCAGACATATTATCTAAATTAATTTCTGCAAACTTCCTGATGGCTTCAACCATCGTATATGACTGCCAAGGTTTTTTGAAGTCTATTTCTTTTCCCTGGTATTCGATTTTTGTTGTTTCGCAGAGTTTTTTTACTGCATGCACAAATGCATCTTCTGTTAGTTGCATCATGTCGTTGAAGTCTGCGTATGCTTGATAAATTTCTACTGATGTGAATTCTGGATTGTGTGTTTTGTCTATGTCTTCATTGCGAAAGTTTTTGCTGAACTCATACACTTTGTCAAGTCCGCCGACAATTAGTCTTTTCAAGTACAATTCAGGTGAAATTCTTAAAAAAACATCCATTTTTAGCGAGTTCAAATGCGTTTTGAAGGGTTTTGCATTTGCTCCGCCGTAAATTGGCTGTAATACTGGCGTGTCAACTTCTAAGAATTTTTTTTCGTTGAGAAATTCTCTTAACGAATCAATAATTTTTGTTCGTTTTCTAAACACTTCTTTGACTTCAGGATTCATTATTAAATCTACATATCTTTTTCTGTAACGTGCTTCAATATCTTTCAGCCCGTGCCATTTTTCCGGCAGTGATCTGAGGGATTTTGACAAAAGTTCGAGTTTTGTTGCATCAACAGTTATTTCTCCTGTTTTTGTCTTAAACATTGTTCCTTCGACGCCGACAATGTCTCCTATGTCGAGTAATTTTAAGAACAGATATTGTTTTTCGCCAAGTTTGTCAAATTGCAAATAAACCTGTATTTTTCCTGTTGATTCAATAACGTGCACGAATGTTGCCTTGCCCATTCTTCGCAGTCCAATAATTCTGCCTGCTATTTTTGCTGTTTCGTTTGTGCGCTGTTCGTTGTGCAAAGAAGAATATTTTTGTTGCAGTTCTTCTGCTTTATTTTTCTGCTCGTAATTGTACGGGTAAGGATTAATGCCTGCTTTTTCTATGTCTGCAAGCTTGCGCATTCTTTCCTGAATCAGTTCTTCTTCTGTTGGCATTTTGTTGTCATTGTTTTGTTTGTTTTTAAATGTCAGAAAATGCTCTCGACTAACTCTACCTACTTTAGTTCGTAGATAAAGGACGAGCATTTTCTGAGCATGTCAAGAATCCACCTGCTATTAAATCTTGTGGTTATTATCACTTCACGCCACCTGCTTCAGCTGGTGGTTCTTGACAACTAACGAAAATAATTATTCTGCTGTGTAAATCTTTCTTACAGGCCAAGAAATCTCTATCTCTTCTTTGTCGTATCTTGCTTTTAGTGCTTTGATGAATTCATGTTTTATCAAGTATTTGTTAACAAATTTTTCTGCTCGAAGAATCACTGTGAAATTAATGTTTGAGTCTGCAAACGTGTGATATCTTATAAATGGTTCAAAGTCTTTGACTGCTCCGTTTACTGTTTTTTGAATCTTTCGTGCTACATCTACTGTTGCTTTTTCTACTTTTTCCAAATCTGAACCATAGGCAACGCCGCATTGTACAAGCACTGCAATTTCTTTGTCAGGCATTGAGTAATTTGTTATAACGCTTTCTGCAAGCTTTGAGTTTGGAATAATAATTATTGTGTTAGGCAGTGTTTTTATTCTTGTTGAACGCCAGCCGATATCTTCAACATATCCTTCCACTTTACCGTCTAACTCTATGTAATCACCGACATTTACTGGTCGGTCAGATATTATGTGCAGTCCAGCAAAAAAATTGCTGAGCGTGTTTTGAAGTGCAAGCCCGACTGCAAGGCCTCCAATTCCAAGCGTTGCAATTAAAGGCGTTATTTCAATATTAAGATGGTCAAGAACCATTAATAGTGCAAGAACATAAATTATGACCCTTATCATTTTGTTAAGAACTTGGGGGGTTTTTTCAAAGCGCTTGTGTATTTTCATCCATTGCGTTATAAGAACTGTCAGCACTCTTGCGAGAAGGAATGCAACAATAAACACAGCAATTGTAAAAAATAGCGAGCTTATTTGTTGGGTGTATTGCTGTAACAGTCTTATTTCATTGAGTGCGAAATAAATTCCTGCAAGTATTATGAGCAGAAATAACGGTTTTGTTATTATTGCGAGTATGATGTCGTCTATTTCTGTTTTTGTTTTGCCTGTTAGGTGTTTTACGTATTTTTTAAGTAATACATTGCTTGCAAGAACAGCTATTAATGCCGTGAAAAGTATTATTGTCGCCCTCACAAATTCATTCTGCAAAAATTCCAAAAAAGCCATTATTTTTGTGTTAACACTTATCGTATAAAAAAGTTGTGATTTCAATATGTTTTTATAGTTGTTAATTAATCTTTAGATTATATTAAGAAAGCATACGCTAAGAAATTGTCATTTGTAATAATAACTTATGTCATTGTCTGGCTTGTTTTGCTTGTTTGGGTCTTGTCAGACATTTTTTTGAACTAACATATACTACCAGTTAGTGTCACTAAACTATTTTATTTGTGTGGGTATTCTTGCCTTCTAAAAGAGGTGTTGTAATGAAATTATTTGAGGAATTGGAGGAAAAGCCAGTCAAAAAACTTCCTGACGCACCGACAAAGATAGAAGGTGCTGATGTATTGAGAGAGTTTTTGCTGTCTGCAGAGCGTCCTGCCAAGTTTTCGCATTTCATAAAAAGAAGGTTAAAGTAAAAAACTGTTTTCTTGCATTCTTATAGGGGTATCCCTTTCACCCGCATTTTCTTGTTGTTTTAGAAAGAATATTTGTTTCAGA
>CAYPAC010000001.1:6869-18882 GCA_964408615.1 uncultured Methanosarcinales archaeon | reverse complement strand
TAATGCCTCATGTTCTTTAATCCATTTCTCAAGCTCCGCCAGCAATTGCTCGCTGACGGAGTTGTTGAAGTGAGTGAAGACTGCTTTCTGTTGTGCAATGTTTGTTTATTAAATCTTTCTTTAAATGTTTTAAATTTTATATAAAGTTCATAATGTTTATAAATAACAATAAAATTATTTAGCATGGTGGTTTGATGAGACGTAAAGTTATTCAGATTGCAGGTTCTACACAGCTGATTTCTCTGCCGCGTGAATGGGCAAAAAAATACGACATTAAGAAGGGAGATGAGCTGAATGTCGAAGAAGATGGCAGTAAAGTGATTGTGAATACTGAAAAAGACCTGCCTTTTGATGACGTTGAGATTGATGTTACCGGGCTTGATAAGTCTTCCATAATGCACACAATTCGTGGTTTGTACAGGAGAGGTTATGACACGATAAAAGTTACGTTTAACAAGCCGTTAAGCATTGATTACAGAACTGGTGAAGCTCATAGTGTTATTTCAATAATTCATGAGGAAGTCAACAGACTAACAGCTGTTGAGATTATTCAGCAGAAAGAGAATTTTTGCATTATAAAGGAGATTTCTGAAACTGGCACAAAAGAGTTTGATGCATTATTGAGGAGAATGTTCATTTTGCTGACTGATGCCAGCAAAGACCTTCTTGCTGGCTTGAAAAACAATGATATCATCATGCTTCAGACAATTGAGGACAAGCATGACAGCATTGCAAGGTTTGCAAGTTATTGCCTTCGTCTGCTGAGCAAAAAAGGATATTCTGACAGCGGAAAATCACTAGTTATGTATCACATTATTTCAAGTTTTGATAAGATTGCTGACGTGCTGAAATACACTTCGTGGCGCGCGCTTTCATACAAAAAAAAATTGTCCAGAGAAAGTATGATTGTTGTTGAGGATATTGTTAAATCTTTGCAAATGTATTATGATTTTTTTTACAAGTTTGAAATAAAAAAACTGCAGGATTTGAGTGAGAATCGTGAAAAAACAAAGAGAAAGATTTCAGTATTGACAAAAACTGTTCCGCAACAGGACGTGCTTATTCTTGATACTATGGCGCACACGCTTGAAATCCTGCTTCACATTACTGAGGCAAGATTATCACTTGAGTATTGAGTATTCTTTTAAGAATTAAGAACACACAAACTTATTAAATAACAGTTCTCGTGTTGTTTCGCATGAGGCTTTTTTTAGAGCGTTTGGCAGAAGGTCAGTTGGTTTGTGACGGCGCAATGGGCACAATGCTTACTGGCTGGGAGCATGTTGGTTTTTCAACAGAAGAATTGAATCTTAAAGAACCAGAACGTGTCAAAAAAGTTCATGATGCATACATTGCTGCCGGCGCGCAGATTATTGAAACAAATACTTTTGGTGCTAACGAGCTTGCTCTTAAAAAATTCAGTTTGGAAGACAAGGTTGAAGCAATTAATGTCGCAGGTGTCAGGATTGCCAAAGATGCTGTCAGAGGAAAAAATGTTTATGTTGCTGGCTCTGTCGGCCCTGATAATGGCAAAGCAACATTTGAAGTTTATAGACGACAAATTGCTTCATTAATCAATGAGGGTGTTGACCTTATTTTTATAGAAACAATGAGTTATGTTAACGAAGCGTTGAATGCAATTAAAGCAGCACGCTCATTAAGCGCAACTATTCCTTTGATTGTTCAGATTGCTTGTTATAAAGAATTCATGACAAAAAGCCATGTTGATGTTGAAACTTTTGTCAGAATTTTGAATGAACAGCCTGTTGATGGAATAGGATTAAACTGTTTTATTGGCCCTAAGCAGACTTATGCTGCGCTTGAACAAATGCGTGCGTGGACTTTAAAACCATTAACTGTTCAGCCAAATATTGGTGAAGTAACATTTTCAGTGCAGGGAATAACTTATTCCGGCAGGGACCATTTTGGTTTATACGCAAAAAAATTTCTTGAATCAGGTGCTAAAATTATTGGTGGGTGTTGCGGCACAACACCACAGCAGATTAAAACAATTGCAGATGTTGTTGCAAAACACAAAGTTGTTAAGTCAAAATCTTTTGTTCCAAAGCACAAGGTTACTGTTGATTCTGAGCTTGAATTTTTGTTGAAAACAAACAAAAAATTTCCTATTGTTGAAATCGACCCTCCTTTTGTCGGCAGCAGCCCTTATGAATTACTGTCTCATGCAGAAGCTCTTTATACAGCAGGTGTTCGTGTTTTTACAATAGCAGACAATCCAGGGGCATTTCCCCGCATGGATAATTTTGCTTTTGCTTCATTATTGAAGAAATACATACCTTGTGCAGAGTTAATTCTTCATGTTGCCTGCCGCGATTTGACATTGATTAGCGCTGAAGCAAAACTCAGCGGTGCAGAAGCTTTAGGCATTAACAACATTCTTGCAATAACTGGAGATCCTCCTGCTGCTGGCGAGTATGATAAGTCTGTTGCTGTTCATAACATGCAGTCTATTGGATTAATTCGTTTGTTAAAACAACGAAACATTGGTTACAATGCGATTGGTGAAAAATTAAAAGAAAAATCTAATATGTACATTGGCTGTGCTTTTGACGCAGGCAAATTGTCGTCTGAAAAGCTGAGAAACAAGACAAAATATGATGCAGGTGCTGATTTTGCTTTGACACAAATCATTTCTGATGTTAAGACAGTTGAAGAGCTTGCTGAGTTCTCTTTGGATGCGCAAAAATATTTTTGGACAAACCACGCGTTTTACATGATTCCCGGAACTTATGTTTTCAGAAGCGCTAATAACATGCGTTATCTTGCAAAGGAATTGCGTGTTAAAATCTCTCCTGAATCTTTAAAAAAAATGGATGCGTGCATGACAAAAAAAGAACAAAAAAAATGTGGTTACGAGCTTGCGCGCGATATTATTTTTGCTTCAAAGCAATACTTTCCTGCAGTTTACATCATTCCGCCTGCTGACAATCCTGCTTCAATTATTCCTTTGCTGAAAGAAACAGGGCTTGTTTAGAGCAAATGTTTTTATTCTCTTAACCCATTTTAAAGATAATGCTTAAACGTGCAGTTAAAATATTGCGCTGGACAGTGAGAATTGTAATAATTGCGGCGATTTTTCTTGCTTACTATAATTACCGTTATGAGATTAATGAGTTTTTTCCAATAGAAGACCTTGGCAAGAATGCATGGCCGTCTTTCAAAGCGTTTATTGCAAAGTTTGCTGTCGTGCCTGAGTATGAAAAAAAAGCTGTTGTAATGCCAAAGGAAGAGGCAGTAATACCAGAGGTTGTTCAAGAAAAAGTGCATGACATTAAAGCATCTTTTGTTGCAGTGCAGAAATGGTTTGATGAAGAAATATTGTATAGTTATGATGATAGTTTGAATCTTGTTGCGGTTGATAGGAGGGATAAACGCATTAAACTATTTTATACTCATGATGGTTTTGTTCAGGAAATTATTGCTCCTGACAGAATTCTTGAGTTTTATAGAAATCCGCGCGGAGAATTGACAAGAATAACAGATAATAATAAAGAAATAACAATAAAATACGACTTTTATGGCAGACCTTCAAAAGTAACATTTAATGATGGCGATACACTAACTTTTGAGTTCGACGGCTTTAATCGTCTGCTAAAAGTCAAGCGAGGCGTTGGCATACCGTCTGTGTTTTTTTACCGCGACAACAAGCTTGCTTCGCTTACTAAACAGTCTGTTGTTACAGAATTTTCATTTAATGCAGATGGTTTGTTAAGAAGTGTTTTGACTGGTGATGATTATTTAGTGCTTAATTATGGCAAAGACAAATTGTTATCATATCTTGCAGGCTCAAAATACGGCTTGGCTGAGACTATTAGTTATAACACAAATGATGTTTCATTAGTATCAAACAAAGACAATGCAGTCTTTACAGGAGAACCAGAACAAGTACGCTTTAAAGCATTTAATTTGTATTTGGGCTGTACAAAATTCAAGCGCATTCCTGTTGTTTTCGACCCAATAGCATATGTTTTGTTCAACAATTATTTTAAAGAAGACATTATAGGTTATTTAGTCAATAATTATGTTTGCGAAGTAGTGTTTGACAAGGATTTTTAGAAAACATCTATAATTTTTCCTGTTTTGTTGTCAATAAGCGCAGCAGGCAATCTGCCCTCTGAATCTGGCGTGGTATATATCTTAATAAGTTCTTCCTGACTCGGCATATTAGATACGCCTAATTGTCGCAGGTATTTGTCGAAGAGCGCGTTTGCTTTTTCATCAACTAATTCAACTCTTCTCGAACCGTTAATATCGCACTGATAAAACCCTTGAGATGCAAGTCTATCAGCTTTATTTATCGCAATAGACCTTGCTCGTTCCCATAAGTATTCTCGTACACCAGGTATATCCAAAAGTTCTGAAAGATCTGCCATAATCACCTTATAAAAGGAAGTTATTTTTAAACCTTTGTTATTTTTTTGCCATACGGTGGTTTTAGTCAAACATGCTTTATTAAACTATCTACACATCAAGTTGTTCATAAATTGTTTTTGGTTTTTCGTCCATTTTACTTTAGCTTCATTTTTCCCTTGAACTTTTTCATCAATTTTTCTGGGCTGTCGATGCCGCCTTTGAGCATTTTTACCATTTTTTTGCTTTGCCTGTATTGTTTTACTAAATCGCGTATGTCTCCTATGCTAATACCACTTCCTTTTGAAATTCGTTCTATTCTTTTTGCATCAATTTCTTCTGGCTCTTCTAATTCTTTCTTTGTCATGCTGTTCATTGCGTGCTTCCACTTTTTTAGTTTGTCTTCCTGCACTTCAAGTGCTTTTTTTGGCAACTGTAATTGTCCCAGCCCAGGTATCATTTCCATTAATTTAGATAGCGAACCCATTTTGTTTAGTGCTTCCATTTGGGTGTATAAATCAATTAAGGTAAAATCACCTTTCAAAAACTTTTTTTGTATGTCCTCTGCTTCTTCTTCTGTGACTGCTTCTTTGGCTTTTTCCAGCAATGCTTCTAAGTCTCCCATGCCAAGCATTCTGCCAACAAATCCTTTTGGATTGAATTGTTCAAAATCATCTACTTTTTCTCCAATTCCAATAAATTTTATTGGCGCTCCGGTGACTGCGCACGCTGATAGTGCTCCGCCGCCTTTTGCTGTTCCGTCCATTTTTGTAACAATAACGCCAGTAATTCCACAAGTGTCGTGGAATGTTTGTGCTTGTTTTTGTGCTGATTGTCCGATGTCTGCAGAAATTACCAGCAGATTTTCATCTGGTTTGAGCAATTCATTTACTTTTTTTAGTTCGTCAATTAAGTCCTGACTTAAAGCGTCTCTTCCTGCTGTGTCAATAATTAATAAATCATATTTTTTCAGTTCAGCTTCAAAATTTTTGTAAATTTTTAATGGATTTTTTTCTGTTTTGTCTATGAAAACAGGAACATTTATTGCCTTGCCAACCTGTTCAAGCTGGTCCATTGCCGCAGGCCTGTGAATATCTAACCCAAGTAGTGCAACTTTTTTCCCTCTTTTTGTAAAGTATTTTGCTAATTTTCCTGCTGTTGTTGTTTTTCCGCTGCCGAACAATCCAACAAGCATGATTTTTGCATTATTTCTCTCAACATTGAGTTCTTGTTTTTCTCCACCTAAGAATTTTACTAATTCTTCGTAAACAATGTTGATTAAGTGTTCTTTTTTTGTTAGTCCTCTTGGTGGTTCTTCTTTCAAAGCTCTTTCTTTTATTTTCTTTGTCAGCTCAAATACAAGTGTTACGTTAACGTCTGCCTGCAGTAATGCTTTTTGTATTTCTTTTATTAGTTCATTTACTAATTTTTCGTCAACAAAAAGAGCATTTGCTATTTTTGACAGCGTGCTTTTTAATGATGTTGATAATCTTTCGAGGACCATGCGTACTGGTTAAAAGAAGGTGGTTTATAAATGTGCACTCAGCTTATTCGCTTATTTTTCTTATGTTTGGCAATTGGTAATATTTTGTTAATTTATTTCGTTCTTCTTGCGTCATTTCTCTTGTGTAATGCATGTCAAGCCATGCTCTTTTTGTTGCATTAGCATCTGATGCCACGAGATGCTCTAGCACATAATCATTGCCTGTTCGCATTGCAATAAGCGCTTCGTCTATTTTGCCGTCATTATTTAAGTCGTATGCCTGTATGTTTGTATCTCTGTCTACATTTATGCTGTAGCCATGTATGTCTTTTTTGTTTTGTTTTTCTAAGAATGGAACTGCAACAAGTGCTGGCAGTGCGCATGATGATAGTCCGAGTGTACCGCCCAGTATTACTGTTTGGATTAGCTTTTTGATGTTTACCACCTCTTTTTTGCTATTTCTCTTTTTTTTATAAGTCTTTGTTTAAAGATTATATAAAGCTTTTTATATATCCTTATTTAGTTCACACAAATGCTTGCAAAATTCATTGACATCATTCTTCATCTTGACAAATACTTGAGCGATATTATTCAGCAGTTTGGTGTAACAACTTATGCCATTTTATTCATCATAATCTTTGCAGAAACAGGATTAGTTTTCACGCCTTTTCTTCCAGGTGATTCTTTGTTGTTTGCTGCTGGCGCGTTTGCTGCGCTTGGTTCTTTAAACGTGTGGTTGTTGTCATTTCTTCTTTTTATTGCTGCTGTTGGCGGAGATTCAATGAATTACTGGATTGGGCATTCATTTGGCAAAAAATTATCTGAAAAAGCAGATGGCAGGTTTATAAAAAAAGAATATCTGGACAAAACAGAAGCGTTTTATCAAAAATACGGCAAGAAAACAATTATTATTGCAAGATTTGTTCCTATTGTGAGAACCTTTGCTCCTTTTGTTGCAGGGATTGGCAAAATGAAGTACGGAGAATTTTTTGCATACAATGTTATTGGTGGTTTTGCATGGATTTTTCTGCTAACTTTTGCCGGCTATTATTTCGGCCAGATTCCAGTAGTGAAGAACAATTTTACTGCAGTAATCATGTTAATAATTTTCTTGTCAATACTGCCAGCAATTATTGAGTTTGTGAAACATAAGATGAAGAAATGTGATTGAACATGAAATGTCCGGAATGCAACAGTGTATTAAAGAAAGTTGTTTTGGAATTGTCTTAACTTATTTCCGCAACTCTCTTGAGCACAAACTCTCTTAATTCTTTCGGCCAGTTTTTTTCTATTTCTTTTTTGTGTTTTTGTATGCCTTCAATGACGTCTTGTCTTATTTCTTTGTCACCATCAATTAGCTTAATAATTTCCTGTTTTGCATATCCTGGAACGCGTTCTAAGTTCCACGTCATTTGTTTTAGTTTTCCTTCTTCTGATTCTTTTTCTTCTTGTTTTTCTTTGTCTATTTTTTTCCAGAAATCATGGTAATCAATGTTTTTTACTTCATCTTTTTTGCCTTGTTTTAGTCCAATTTTTGCAAGCACTTGGTTGTGCATTCTTTGCAAAAATTCGTATTTATCTTCAATCTTCAAAATGTCCATATATCCTTGCAATGATATGTTGAACGCAAATGGTGTTGGCACTGTTGTTGTTATGTCTTTTATCAGCATTGTTCCATTATTTATTTGTTGTATTACTTTTTTTGTGTTTTCTATGTCCATTAAATCCTCGAGGACTTCGCGTCGTGCTTCTTTTAGAATGCTGAAGTCTATAGAAATCCTCTTTAGTGCACTCATTAATATCATTGATGTGACTTGTTGTCTTCCAACTCGTTTTTGCCTGCCTAAATAGTTTCTTAAAATCATGAATGCTCGTGTTGCGCAATGCCTGAATCTTCTTTTCAACACTTCTGAGTTTTCAATAGCATTTTTCATCAACAAATCAAGCTTGTCTGTTTTCAGCAGTTTTAGCGCATCAACGGCCTTAAATGCAGCACTGCTAGATATGTAAAAACCATTATCATTAATGCCAACTTCTACATCCTTGTGCGTTGTTCGTGAAAGAACAAAGGCAACTGCCCTGCTTAAGCAGTCATTTACGCGCCTGCCAAACAATGTGTGAAAAATTATTTTGCTGTTTTTTTCGTCGTTATATTTTTCAACAACAATTAATTTGTCGCTTGGAATCACGCCTGCGTAATCGTATTGTTCTTTGCAGTATTCGTATATTGCTTTTGCTGCATTGTCGTCAACATATAAATACTCGTTGACAAACTTTAGAATTTCTGCCTTGTTTTTCCCCAATGAAAACTTTTCAAACATTAATCGTCTGAATCGCCCTATTTCAAGTGCTAAATCAAAGCTTAATGGGAGCATTTCTGACACCCATGATGGTACTGTTGGTGGTCTATTGCTTGTTGCAACAACTTGTGCCACCATTCCTCTTGAGAATTTGAATTGGTATGTTTCTCCGCCGAGAACGAAAACGTCTCCTGGTTTTAATCTTTCCAAGAATTGTTCATCTAATTGTCCTATTGTCTGGTCGCCAACCTTGACAGTTATGAAAGTTTCGTCAGGGATCGTGCCGACGTTTGTCATGTAAATTACTCTGCCTAATTTTCCTCGTTTTCCAAGCGCTCCGTCTTTTCGCCAGATTTTTGCATAAATGTATCTGTCTTCTAATTCTGCAAATTCTCCTGCAAGATAGCTGAGAACTTCGTTGAAGTCTGTTATTCTCAAATCTTTGTAACAATAGCTTTGTTTTATTAAATTGTATAATTCTTTTTCCTGCCAGACTTGTTCAAGTGCCATGCCGTCTATTTGTTGTGCGAGAACGTCAAGACAGTTTGTTGGAATGTGCAGTTTGTCTATTTTTTTCTCAACAGCAGACTTTAGCAGGACTGCGCACTCGACTAAATCATCTCTGTCCATTACTATTATTCTTCCTTTTACTGTCTGGTGAAGTCTGTGTCCTGCTCTGCCTGCGCGTTGGAGAAATCGCGCGACTGATTTTGGGCTTCCAAGACAGATTACTAAATCAATGTAGCCTATATCAATTCCAAGTTCTAATGATGTTGAGCAGACAACACATTTTAACTCACCTTTTCTTAAGCGTTCTTCCAAATCATGTCTTAATCGTTTTCCAAGACTGCCGTGATGCGCGCCGATATTATTGGCATATTTTTTTGGAAACTTTGTTTTGAGATTGTCAACTACTCTTTCCGTTGCACTTCTTGTGTTTGTGAAAATCAGTGTTGTTTTGTGTTGTTGAATTAAGTCATCAATCATTCCGTACATTTTTGTATGCAACTCGTGATGCTCTGCATCAATCAAATTTTTTACAGGACTTATGACTTGTAAATCAAATTGTTTCAAAAACTGTATGTCTACAATTTTGCAGTTTCTTTGCCCAACTAAAAATTTTGCAACTTCTTCCAGCGGTGCAACTGTTGCGCTTAAGCCAACCCTGCACATTGCAGATGACAGGTTGCTTAATCTTTCCAATGATAATGAAAGATGAACTCCTCTTTTGTTTTCAGCAAGCGCGTGTATTTCGTCAATAATGCACCAGTCAACGTTTGCTAAATGCTGTCTGAACTTGATTGATGCAAGCATGATTGCCAATGATTCTGGTGTTGTTATGAGGATGTGCGGCGGATTTTTGAGCATTTTTTGTTTTTCTGTTGCTGTCGTATCTCCTGTTCTGACTCCAACACGTATGCCTAATTCTTTTCCGCAGAGTTTTTCTATCTCCTGCAATGGTTCAACAAGATTTTTTTTGATGTCATTGTTGAGCGCCTTAAGAGGAGAAACGTAGACGCAGTAAACCTTATTTTGCAAAATTCCTTTTTCTGATGAATCAATTAATTCATTAAGAATGGACAAAAATCCTGTTAGTGTTTTTGTCGCACCAGTCGGCGCGCTAATTAAGATATGCTCTCTTTTGTGAATTTCCATTACTCCGTACAATTGCGGCAGTGAAAATTCCTTAAATCTGCTGAAAAACCATTCTTTGAGCCAAGGATGCAGAATGTGTTCTATTTCTGCAGGCTTGCACGGTGTTTCGAGTCTTGTTATTTGTTCTGCGCTCATGTTGTTTTGATGGGTTTTGAGTTTAAATAGTTTTGGAAAGAACAGAGATTCTGAAGCAAAAGGTTTAAATATTATATTGAATTATGCAAGATTAGGTGATATTATGGTAACTAATATAAACGTTACAATCAATGAGTATACTAATCGTGTTTTAGGAGTTATAAAAGAAAAATTTGGCTTGAAAGACAAAGGGGAAGCGCTTAACAAGTTTGCTGATATGTTTGGAGTTGAATATGTTGAGCGGGAAGTTAAGGAAGAAATAATAAAAGACATTCTACGAATGGATGGCGAGTATTTTAAGAAACATTCTAAAGGTAGAGCAATGTCTCTTAAAGAGTTGGATAAACTCACAGGTGTTTAGTCTATGTTTTCTTTTGACGTTTCTGATGAGATTAAAAGAAGTATTGTTAAATTGTCAAAACGTGATCCTGTTTTTTGCAAAGCTGTCAACAATAAAATAAAGGAGATAATTAACAATAATCATGAAACGATTGACCATTACAAAAACTTAAAGTACGGTTTGTCAGATAACAAAAGAGTTAATGTTTACAAGAGCTTTGTTCTCACTTTCAGAGTAAGAAAAGATATTAACTTTATTTATTTCGAAAAACTTGAACATCATGACGATATCTACAAATAGACTCAAAACTGCATAGCTATCTGAAACTTTTCTATGTCTAAAACAAGGTCTGCTATGCTTCTTAAATGATGCAGTGCTATCAGGTCGTTTTTTTCTTTTGTTTTTGTTAGTGTTGAGTTTATTGTTTCTCGTATTTCGTCTCTTTTGTTTTTGAGATTGTTTGCTTTTTGTTTTTCAAATTTGTAAAACAGTTCGTAGAATGTTCTTATTAGTTGGGCAGTCTCTTTCATTATGGGGGTTGTTTTTGTGCTTATTTTTTTAACATCTCTGTACAGTCTTGCATACTGGTCTCCTAATTGCTCTAAGAACAACAAAAGTGCGTAGTAATGCATTGATTTGTTAATGTCTGCCCCTCCTTTTTTGTTGAGCATTCTTAATGAGTAATTAACAAGAACATTGATGTTTTCGTCTCGTTTTTGTATTATGTTGAGTGTTTTCATGTCGTTGTTTTGCATTGCCGTGCACCCTTCTTCTGCGATGCTTAGTAATATGAGGAAGATTCGTCGTAATAATGTTTCAAAATCCTCACTGTCTCCTTTTGCGAGTTCTTTGACAACGCATGTATTTTTTGTTTGTTCAACAATCTCAAATCCTAATAATTGTTTGATGCCTTCATTTAGTGCTTCGTATTGTTCTGGCGTTTCAAATGTTATTTTGATTTCGTCATCTCCGCGAATGTAAGAATTGTTTAACAACACATACACAAGCCCTTTGCAGAATCCGCTTATATCGATTTCTGTTGTTTTTTTGCTTTGTTTTCGTCCGGGACCAACAATGAGCTGCATTCCTCTGTGTTCTACTTCTATTTCGTCGCCTGCATTTATTCTGAGCTGTTTTATCCACTGCATTGGCAGACTCATTGTAAGCGTGCCTTTTCCCTGCTTTATTACTTTTCTTCGTTCCACAGAATGAGATATTACTATTTTGTATATAAATATTCCTGAATATATTCCTTTGAGAAAAAGTATATTCTTATGTTTATTTTTTTGTTTGTTGAGGTGGTTTCAATGAAAAGTGAAATCGACACAATAATTTTTGACATTGGCGGTGTGCTTGCTAAGGGTGGCCACCGTGGCATTATTTGGGAGTTGCTTGAAAAGAACAGAACTATTTCTCCTGAACTAATCAAAGAATTTCGCTTCGGAAAATTTAGAGAACAGGAATGGAATGCTTGGCAGGATTACAAGATTGGCAGATGCTCACACGATGATTACTGGCAGAGAACTCTTCAAAACACAGGTCTTGAGCAGCACGTTGGTGAAATCTCTAAGCTTGTCTGGAATGGTTTTTCACACTGCCAGCCTGAATGTGGAATGAAGTTTCTTCCTTTGCTAAAAGATTATCGTCTTGCTGTTTTAAGCAACCACGTAAAAGAATGGGGCTGGGCTGTTGTTGAACAATTAAAATTAAAACAATACTGCAATCCAA
>CAYPAC010000001.1:1322-6859 GCA_964408615.1 uncultured Methanosarcinales archaeon | reverse complement strand
CCAATAATAATCTCTGCAGACATTGGAATGAAAAAGCCTGATGAGGAAATTTATGACTACACGCTGAAAGCAGTTGAAAGACAAAACCATCCTGAAAAATGCTTGTTTATCGATGACAAAATAGAAAATGTTTTGGTTGCAAGAAACAAAGGCATGCGTGCGTTTCATTTCAGAGACAATGAAGATTTTACTGCTGACCAGCTTTTGGAGTGGGAGTTGAAGGCGTATGGAATATTGAAGTGACCAAAAAAGTTTTAAATAACTTAATTAAACTAAACCATTCATGGATAAAAAGGGGTGGGTTGCTGGCAGTTATTTGATGATAGAGATTATCAGGCATGCTGATGTTAAAGTAAAGCTTGATGCATTGCGTGAACATGATGCAGGTTCTTTTAATCATAGTGTGAGAGTTTGTTTGTATTCAATTTGTCTTGGTTTGGAAAATGAAGTTGACAGTGTTATTTCTCTTGGAAGAAGTGCTGCCTTGCACGACATTGGCAAACTGCATGTTCCTAAAAGAATTCTTCAAAAGCAGGGCACTTTGAGCGAGGTTGAAAGAAATGTTATGAATGAACACCCTCGCTGGGGTTTTTTTGAATTGCAGAGCGACAATTATACTATTGAACGCAAAATTGCTGTCGGCCATCATGAGTACAAGTTTGGTGCGTATCCCAGGACTGATTCTGGAAAGATTATTGTTGGTGATGCGTTTGGAAAGCATGCTGAAAGAAGAAAATGTTGCGAGCGGGAATTGTTGTTTAACCAGATTGTTGCTGTTGCTGACATGTATGATGCTTTGTCAAGCAGGCGTTCTTACAAGCCGCCGATGAGTATTGAAAATACTGAAAAAATTATGAGAGAACAATTCACTGGTAACCAGAAGTTTGTTGACCAGATTTTATTACAGCATTGCCGCAATTGGCGTTGCGCCTAAAAATAGCAAAATACTGCTGACAAGTGTTATTGCATATATTGTTTTGTTCCACTGCAGTACTTTTGCACCGTCCAATCCAAAAAATGGTATCATGTTGAATGCTGCTAAAAGAAAGTTTATGTGCATGCCCATTCCTGCAATGCTTTTTATTAATGGAGAACTTATTAAAACAAACAAAATGAAAAAAACAATTCCGATAATAACATTTGTTAAAGGCCCTGCGATGGATATGTGGCCGTTTTTTCTTGGGGTTATTCTGCCCTGAATAAAAACAGCTCCTGGTGCTGCAAAAATAAATCCGAAAAAGCTTAAAAATACTGCTATCCAGAGCATTTGGTCAAAGGCGTGAAATTCTGCATGGCAATTGTATTTTTGCGCAACGTATTTGTGCGCAAGTTCGTGCAGTAAAAATCCTATGCCTGCTGTGAAGCCAGATACTACGACTGCAACCAAGAATCTTGCATCAAGACTAAAGCCAGTGAACAATATTGCAAATGCTATTGACAACAATAACCATGCTCTTGTTAAATCCAATATTTCTCTTTGTGAGAAGCGCATATTTTGTGAATGTTTTATTGATTTAAATATTTATGTAAGTCTTGTGATGCTAATGATGTGTGTTCTTCCTTAAATCTTTCAATGTTTTGCCCTAAAAATGTTCCAACAACCATTGCGTATACAAGCATGTTTGTGTGATTGATTTTTCCCTTGATTTCATCAGATGTTTTTAAATCACCTTTGAGTGGGATAAAATACGAGCCATGTCCAAGTACGTCTGCGCTTATTATGTTTTTGTTGTTTTTTAAGTAATCAATAATTTGAAGCAGTGTGTCAATGCTCATTTTTCCTTCTGCCCATCTAGTCAGCATTTCGTTTTTGTTGAGAACATCCAAATCTATTGAGACATACACATCATCAGGTGTTCCTGCAAGAATATCCTGTAATGATTTCTGAACACCTTTTTCATTTATTGTTTGATTATTGAGCACAAATTCTTTTTGTGTAAACACGCTGAGTATTTGTTCACATCCGATGTATCTTATTGCTTCAACAGGTGGTTTGTTTAATTGCCCTACAAAACTTCCGCATCCAAGATGTTCTGCTTGCGGTGATGCATCGTCTGTGTGCTGGTCGATATGAACGTATGTGTATTTCTTGCTTCGTACATCTGCTAAATTTCTGATAAGCCCATACGTGTAATGGTGGAAGCTTCCTGAGCCGTAAATTGTTAATACTTTGCCTTCAAGCTTGTCGATGCCTGAAGTTAGTTCAGTAATGTATTCTTTTGTGCTCACAGGAAGTTTATCAGTGCGTGCTGGAAATATTCTTTGTATTTGTAATTTTAATTTAGTGCTCAAGAATTTTTCTGCAAAACTTGATGTCTTGTCAATTTCAAAGCAGGCAACATTCCATTCATAGTGCATAAGCTTGCTGAATGTCTGTATTTTAAAAAGCTGGTGTTAGATTATAGGCACGGAAATTAATTAACTTCATCCACTATACGTCTTCAGTTTTCTTTTTCTCTTCTTTTCCTGTTGTCATATTTTTTATTTTGAGCACGCCGCTTTTTACTTCGTCTTCGCCTACAAAAATAACATTTTTTGCTCTGATTGAATTTGCGTATTCTAATTGTTTTCCCAACTTGCGCTGCATTAAGTCTGTTTCAACACTGTATTTTTCTCTTAGTTTTGCTGCAATACTTCTTGCGTATTCTGTTGTGTTGTCTGATATGTTTGCTACAAAATAATCAGGTGAGGTTGAAACTTTTGGCATCAATCCTTTGTTTTCTAAAAACAGCATTAGTGTTTTGTCCCCCATGCCGAAGCCTACTGCTGGTGTTTTTTGTCCGCCATAAATTTCTATTAAGTCGTCATAGCGTCCGCCGCCGCATATTGCTCTTAATTTTTGTGAGTAATCTGCTATTTCAAAGATATTTCCTGTGTAGTATGCAAATCCCCGTGCAATTGACAAGTCAAACTGAATTGTTTTATTTGGCAACATTTTCATCAGCTGTTTAATCTCATTAAGTCCTGCTTGTGCTAATGGCAATAAATTCATTTTTTCAAGCTCGTTGATGATTTTTGATGGAATTCCTTTTAGTTTGCTGATTTTTTTTAATTCGTTTGTTTCTTGTGTTGTGAATTTTTCTTTTCCAGCTTCTAACTCAAATTCTTGTTCTGTTAGTTTTGAAGACTTGTCTATAAGTCTCATTGCGGCTTCTGTTTTGTCGTCACTAATCATGTTTGACAGCAGTCCGCTGAGCAATTTTCTGTTGTTTATTCTGACCACGAAATCATTGTCTTTAAGTCCTAAATTTTTTAAACAATTTATTGCAAGCAGTATTATCTCCGCGTCTGCTTCCGGCTTGTCGCTTCCATACAATTCTGCATTTAGTTGGAAGAATTCTCTTGCTCTGCCCTTTTGCGGTGCTTCATACCGCCACGCTTTGTTGATTGCGAACCATTTTACTGGCTTGACAAGCTCTCGTTGTTTGGCAACAAACATTCGTGCAAATCCTGGCGTGAATTCTGGCCGCAATGCTAATTCTTCTGTTCCTTTTTTTTCCAGCACAAATATTTGTTGTTTGATTTCTTCTCCAGATTTTGCTGTTAAGAGCGCAATGGATTCAACAACAGGAACATCCACTTCTTGAAAACTAAAAGAACGCGCTGTCCTGCTCAAGCTATCAAAAACAGTTCTTTGAACCATACGCTCTTCAGGATAAAAGTCCTGCATTCCTTTTGGTGGCTGGAATTGTGTCATTGTGGTTTCTCTTGTTTCTTGACTTTAGTGTTTGTTTTGTTTATATAATTTTAGTTTGAAAGGGCGATTGCCGAGAGTTGAACTCGGGCTGCAAGCTCCACAGGCTTGAATGCTGCCGCTACACCACAATCGCCAAAAATCAGAAATTAAAGAAGCATAACTACGACCAATGAATATAACCACCAACGAATAAAGAGTAAGAACTAACTGAATTTACAATGAATATAACCAGCTCGTTGTGTGTTCATAAGTAGCTCGTAAGTTGAGGAAGTATTTAAACGTGTTGTTTGTCGTCGAGATAAATATTTTCTTCCGGCTCAGCCGTAAAGTTTCAGGTAAAACATCATTTATCCGAAAACTTTCCGCCACCACCGTAAACTTTCCGTTCATGCCGAAATATTTCCGGATAAACTGCCGTAACGCATATTAATGACAGAAGAAAAAATAAAAAATGTGCCGGCGTTGGATAACCAGGTAATCCGCCAGATCCAGACTCTGGTGCCTGAAAAGGCTTCGGGGTTCAAAAATCTGTCGGTTTTCCGGTGGATTGAAAGTCCCCGCGCCGGCGCACTCACTCAATCGCTAAACATTTTTTGACTTCATAAATTTCTATTCTGTCGTGTTTTGTTGTGTAAATAATTCCTGCTCCAATAAGCTGATCTATTGTTTTATCGCTGATTTGGTATGCAATGTTTTGGCTTGATTGTGTTGGCCTGAAAAGTACTGCCTGAATTTTTTGTTGGATTGTGATTTCTATATCAACAACGCCTACTGCTGGAACGTGTATTTCGTCATTGTCAAAAACTAATATTCCTGGAACATAGGAATTTACGCCCATGCTTGCTGCAAAGTATGTTTTCATTAGCGCTTCTTCAAGTTTTTTGCGGTGTTTGACAATCATAAGCCTGTTTTTTGTCGTTTCAAACTTTTTGTGTCGTGTAAACATCTGTGCAGGTGTTGGTGGCTCTGGCACAAAAGTCCTGTATGTTAAGCAAATTCTTCTGTCTTCAAATGCGATTATGCCGTTGAGTTCATCTTCGCTTAATGGATTTGTTTCTTTTCTTGCAGATTCTTTTATTTCTTGTTTTGGTTCTGGCTTGTAAAACATTCTGCGCAGTGCGTATGCTTGTTTTTCTGCTTCTGTTGGTTCTGGAGGTCTTTGAAAGAAATTTGCAAAATCCCAATTGCCTATTTTGTCAGTCATACTATTAAGAATGGTTGTTTGTTTTAAATTCTTTTTGAATTAATCGTCAGGGTTTTCCCAGCGTGTTATTCTTGTTTCCAAGTATTCAAGGTCTTCGTTAGGTTGTGGTTCTGGTTGTGGTTGTTCCTGTGGTTTTTTGTCGTCTTTTTGTTCAGAATTGTAGCGCCAGGTTATTCTGTTCCAGTCATACATAAACATCATACAATATCATACTTTTATTTAAGGCTTTCGTTCATGCAGGATACAAAAGAATTCGTCAAGATTTCCGTATTTTTAAAGTTCCTCATAAAACTGCTGTAATGGTCATTCCTCGATGGATTTAAACGTTATTATTCTCGTCGAGTGTTGTTTTTGAAGGCAAACAAATTAGAAGAATCTGGCATAATGACGAATGGCATTTTTCAGTTGTAGATATAGTTAAGGCACTCACAGATTGTGCAAATACAGAATCAATGTTCAGAATCATTCAGTCAATTCCTTCAAAGCAACATTTGTGATGAGAGCTAATCTTTTCAATGCTGGGCGAGCGTGTTTCAACAGAGATTACAAGAAAAGAAGATTAAGCAAACCTATTACGTCAAGCGAAAACTATCTTTCTGAGCCAGAAACTAAGAAAAAACTTGAGAGCAAAAATAA
>CAYPAC010000001.1:0-1221 GCA_964408615.1 uncultured Methanosarcinales archaeon | reverse complement strand
TGCTGAAACTTTAATGCTTCAAATAATTTGAATAGATTGTAATGTTTGGTGCATCAAAGGGTATAACCCGCCTAATTATGATGCCTGTATCAATATGTCCATTTATTGGCTGTTTTGACCAGTATCCAAAACATAAGTCCCGACCGATAATACCTCTTGACAGATAATTAAACGACAATGGATACTCACACCACAATATATTCATTTTATCGTTTTCGTTCATCTTACTTTCAAATTAGGTGGTTTTAGCATATAAACGTTACACAACTAAAAGTGGGACTGCGGAGATTCGAACTCCGGTCGCACCCATGTTGGCAATGTCCCCAAGGGTGAATCCTACCACTAGACTACAGCCCCGAAAAACAACATTTATTTTTTAATGGTTATAAATGTTTATCCTTTCTGTTGTTTAAATGTACGATAACTCCGTACTGGTTGGTGCTGTATTTTCGACGAATTCTCCAAAGCTCTGCGAATTTTGAGTATTGGATTTTGTGTGTTGTCTTAAATGCTCAACCACGAGGTGTTAATCAAGAATGCAAAAGTTCAGAGTCAGCAAGCTTTATATACAAGATATATCTTATTTACAAGATTAGGTGATAAACTATGGCAGAAGCTATTGATATTGGAACGGTTAGTGCTCGGGGGCAGATTGCTATTCCGAGTGATATTAGGGAAAGGATGCATTTAGTAGAAGGTGAAAAAGTTTTGTTTGTGTTAGAAGGTGATTCTTTGTTGATGAAAAAGGTCGAGAGTCTTTCTTGGGGAGAAATTACAAGACCATTGCGTGAAGCAAAAAAGAAGATCCGGGAAGAAGACGTACCTGCGCTCGTGCATAGGCTTAGGAAGCAGAAAGCATGATGTGAGTAGTTCTAGATACGAACGTGCTTATTTCAGGTACCTTCTGGAATGGCGCATCGTATCGCACCAGAGAAGTTATTGAAGAGAGAAAGATTGTTATTATAGTTTCAGAAGGTATTCTTGCAGAGTATGATCGTATTCTGCACGCGGACGAAATAATGAATAAACAAGCATATACGGTTGCTCGTGTTAAATCTATGGAAAAATTAATTCAAAGTGCAGTGCTTATCGAGCCTAAAGAGAAGATTAACGTCATAAAAGATGATCTTGAAGACAACAAATTCATTGAAGCAGCAGTTGCAGGAAAAGCTGACATAATAGTTAGTCAAGACAAGCATTTACTAAAACTCAAGAATTATA